>NZ_JBHMIP010000016.1:0-137169 GCF_048060245.1 Micromonospora sp. LOL_014 | reverse complement strand
CGCCGTAACCACGGGAAACCCTGCCGTGACCAGGGGTCACCCGACTTTGCAATAGCCCTGGCGGATCGCCTGACTGCTGAAGCCGCCGAACCGTCGCGAGGGGAGGGCTGGGGTACGTAATTTCGCGAGAATTACGTGCCCCAGCCCTCCCCTCGCTGATTCCGCTGGGCTCAGTTGAGTGCCCTTGGTCAGGCCGGGAAGGTTGTCGGCGACCGCGACACGCTCGGTCACCGCTACTCGTTGATGGATCCGAGCCCGCGCCCTGCCAGGTATAGCAAACCGAGGGTGCAAAAGTGCGTGCCGCGCAAGAATGCGGTTCACGCACTTTTGACTGTTGTGACTCAACAGTGTGCGGTCCCAGACGCTGGCGGGGTCACCACGCACGGTGGTTTCTGTCGTTGCTCGGCTGCGCGTTTGTGGTCCGGCCGAGAACGGCGAAAGCCCCGGACCCATCGAGGTGGGGCCGGGGCTTCCGCCGTACGTGCGTACGCGGGGTCAGTTGTGTGCTTTGGTCAGTTCGATGAAGTGTGACCAGGCGGCCGGGGCGAAGGTCAGGGTGCCGCCGTCGCGGTCCTTGGTGTCCCGGACGAGTACGCGGCCGGGAAGGTTGTCGGCGACCTCGACACAATTGCTGCTGCCGTTGCTGCGGGTCGACTTGCGCCAGCTCAACGTGGTCACGTCCATGTATCCACTGCTTTCATGATCAGGTCGAGGCTCTGGTCTTGCGGCAGAGCATACTCCCGGATCGCTTCCCACTGATGTTCCAGCAGTTCCACCCCGGCGGGGTCCTCCACCACGTTGCCCGCACCGGGCGCATCTCGCACTCCGACAGTCCGCCCGTGGGTCGTCGCCAGTTCCACCGGGCCGTCCAATCCGGCATACGCCCCGACATGGGCCGGGACGATGAAGATGCTGATGTTGGGCCGCTCGATCGCGTCGACCAATGTGGTCAACTGCTCGTACATGACTGCCATGCCGCCGACCGGCCTGCGAAGCACCGCGTCATCGAGGATGGCGACGACCCGGGGCGGGTCGATGTCGCGGGTGATGATCTCCCTGCGAGCCAGCCGGGCCGCGACCGCATCGTCTGCTGCGGCACCTGATCGCGTGGTGCCGATGATCGCGCGGGCGTACGCCTCCGTCTGGAGTGGGCCAGGGACGACCGCCAGCTGGAAGTAGCGAAGCGTCGTCGCCTCGCGTTCGTGGTCGAGCCATGGCCGCAACCAGATCGGTGACGAGTCCCCCACCACGTACTCCCGGTAGAAGTGAGAGAAGTTCGTCCCGAACGCTCGATCCACGGCTTGTACGTAGTCGGGCAGCACCGCCCTGATCCCGCGCTCGATGGAACTGACGTGCTGCGCGGAGAACCGGATACGCGCGCCCCATGCCTCCTGCGTGAGGCCCAGCATCTCGCGCGTGCGGCGTAAGTCCGATATCAGATACTCGCTGGCAAACACAAGCCCCTCACGTTCCTCAATCGTCGCCACGGACTGATCGGGGCCGTACTGCGCTATCCAGCCCCCGCAACCATCTTCCGCTTAACACCGCCCACAGTCCAGGGTGGAAATCGACGAAGCGCAACCCGATCTACTCAATCGAGGGGGTACGGATGCCCAGGAACGACGGAATCGGTGGTGAACCCCGCCTCGCCCGATATCGATCTTTCCAACACGGCCCGGACAGCACGTCGAGCGATGCGAGTGGAGACAACCTCCCGCCCGGTCCGACGCCGGGTCGGCCACCGCTGGCGAAGCGGACCCCCGGGGAGACCACCCCGGATGAGGGCTGGCCGTTTCGGCTGGCCGGTGCCCGGGGTGTCACGCCCGCTCCGGCCGAGGCCGGCGACGCACCCGGGGCTGCCCGGTCCCCGGAGCTGTCCCGGGCGATCCACGACGCGAACTCGACGGCCCGCACCCACCTGCCGAACCGGACCACCGGGGAGTGCCACCGCTGCGGAGGCGTCCCCGGCCCCTGCCGTCCACTGCTGCGGGCGATCACCATCCTGGACCGGTGGGAGCCGGGGAGCGCCCGGCGCATCCGGGCCGTACTCCAGCTCTCCGGGATGATGCCGCCCGGCTACCCGCACGACGACCTTGACGAGTCCGCCGAGTCGTACGGAGCCCTCGACGATGTCTGACACTGAACCTCCGGTGTGTCCCGGCGATCTCGTGGCGCTGCGTCAGTGTGACCACGTGGACGGCGACCGCCCGGTCCGGCTCCGGGTTGAGGAGATTTGGCCATCCCCGGAGTGGCTGTCGTGGGTGACGCTCTACGGCCGGGAGATCAGCGACGACCCGCAGCGGCACGGCAACATCACCAGTGTGCGCGCGTACCGCGACGCGCTGCGCCGACCCGGGATCGTCACCAGGACGACGGCCAACAACCAGGGGTGCCCGGTGCGCCCCGTCGAAAGCTCCCCCGGGGCGGGCAACCCCATCGTCGCCCCCGCCTCGGGGGACCCGGCCGGGACCCAGTTGGGTCCCTGCTGAACGGCCCCGGGGCGTCGCGCCTCACCGCTCCCCACGGCTCACCGGTCCGCCGGGTCCCCGGCAAACCTCATTCGGGCGCTTCCCCGTTGCCTGGAAGGGGTCGACCCGGCCCGGTTGAGCTTGCGTGGTCCCGCTGGACCGAATCCCCACTCGGGGAACTGGATGGGAGATCCGGGCGGACGCCCCGGGGTCCAAACCGCGCTCGAACCTCAGCGCACCGTCAACCGAGTCGACATCCCCGGCCACCGGACACAACCGTCACGCTCCTGGTGGGGCGGCACCTGCCGCACCACCAGTCACCGGTGATCCGAGATGGGAGCGGCGACCGATGCCGCGCCCAGGCGCGCGTGGTCGAGCCCAACCCGTACCGGTTGCCGGCCGTTGTGCTGAAACCGCAGCAGATCCGCCCGGTCGATCGTGGCCTCGCCCAGTCGCAGATTCCGCCGCCGGGCTACCCAGTCCACCAATCCCTGCCCGTCGCGAACCTCATCGGTGAAGTGCACCAGCGTCGCGTACCAGATGTCACGGTGATAGCTGTCCTCGAACCAGCCGTCGGACCCCAACTCCACACCGAGCCGATCAGCGAACTCGTCGGCAGCGCCGTCAAGGGGAAACGCGCACACCATCACCCCGGACGGCGTGAGCGTCACTCCACCCAGCCTGAACCGGACGGGCCGACACGCCGTAGCCGCCCGGCCCAGCGCAGCCGCAGACCGACCCGCCAACGGATCACCTGCAGCAAGATCGCGGCGATGGTCTTCGACGGCCCGGACAGTGAAGTGCACCGCCTCCGGGGCACCGGTCGGCCAATGGCCCGGCCCGGCGAAGCCCATTACCTCGGCGGTCACCGCAGCCAGCCTCGACACACTGTCCGGGTCGGGAATGAACACCACCGACATCCCCCACCGGCCACCGTCAACCGGCGGCGTGTCCCGGTAGTGCGTCCCAGACAGGACCGCGTCCCGGCCCTGAACGAACAATCGGTCGAACGCCGCCGCGTAGGCGGCGTCCGCCGCCGTCCGGTCCGAACCCCAGGACCGTTTCGTCCTTGTCACCCGGCGCAGCCTACGCCGGCACCAACGTCATACCCAGATGGATGGGATCTGGGCGGCGGCTGATGGGCTCGATCCGCACCGGGTCGCCACGCTGATCGCGCAGCGGATCGCCGACGAGTGTGTCGTCGCGACCTGGCAGCGGATCTGTCTGCCGCTGCTGGCCGGACTGCGGGGCGAGTCCGGCGGAAACAGCACAGTCTCGCGCTGCACGCCCTCGTGGCCGGGGTACGCCAACGTGGCCTCGACTGGCTGCTGCTCGGTGCCGCGCGGTTTGACAACCTCCTCTAGCGTCACGGGAGCGCCGAAGATCACCTGAACCAGCGGTTCCTCCGCTGGCGCTGATCCGGGTGCGCAGACCAAGTCGCAACGTATCCGTGAATGAGGACACGATGGCCAACAGGAAACTCGCTGCCGCAGTTGCCCAGATCGCCGTGCTCGGCGTTCTCGGGCTCCTCGCCACAGGCTGTTCATCGACGGAGGGGACGCCGTCGTCGAGCGTCGACGAGACAGCGGCGCCGTCGCAGGCCGACGAACCGGCCGACGGCGCCGATGCCGGCGGTGACACCAGCACCGCGGCGGAGCCACTCCCGTACACCGAGGAACTCAACGGGCGCAGGCTCACCGTCGAATCGTTCGGCACCTCCGCCGCAGGCTCCCCACTGTGGGAGGTCGGCGAGGGCAACGAAGTGCTGTACCTCCAGGTGAAGATCGAGAACGTTGACGCCGAACCCTGGGAGTCGAACGTCGTGCAGTTCTTCCTCCTCGACGAGTCGGACGAAACCTACGCACCGTCCTTCTACGACGCCGAGGTCGGGGAAGCCCCGGAGGCGGTCACCCTCGCCCCCGGTGACTCGGTCGAGGGGTACGTCCCGTTCGAGGTCCCGGCCGGCACCACCGGCCTGCGTCTGGAGTACGCGGTCGATCTGAGCCAGGACGCGGTCATCGTCGTGCAGCTGAACTGACGTACCGGCCGGCTGGCTCCGGTACGCGTGTCGGCTGTCCCGGCCCGCTGCCGGTTGGCTAGGGTGTCGAACACACGTACGTGTGGCGGTGGTGTCGGCTGGGGGAGGATCGGCGGTGCGGGTGCTCGGTGTCGACCCCGGCCTGACGAGGTGCGGGGTCGGCGTGGTGGAGGGTGTGCCGGGTCGGCCGTGCCGGCTGGTCGCGTACCACGTGGTGCAGACCGACCCGGCTGACGACCTGCCGGACCGACTGCTGTACCTCGACGAGCGGCTGACCGCCCTGGTCGCCGAACACCAGCCGCGCAGCGTGGCGGTCGAGCGGGTGTTCAGCCAGCACAACGTGCGTACCGTGATGGGCACCGCGCAGGCCAGCGCGGTGGCCGTGCTGACCGGCGCGCGGGCCGGGCTGCCGGTGCGGACCTACACCCCGAGCGAGGTGAAGGCGGCGGTGACCGGTTCCGGCCAGGCCGACAAGGCCCAGGTGACGGCGATGGTGACCCGGCTGCTGCGGCTGGACCGCCCGCCCCGCCCGGCGGACGCCGCCGACGCGCTCGCCCTGGCGATCTGCCACATCTGGCGAGGTGGTACGCATGACCGGCTGGCCGCCGCACAGCGGGCGGCCCGGAGCGGAGGGGCCCGATGATCGCGAGTCTGCGCGGGGTGGTGCTGGCGGTCGCGCCGGACAGTGCGGTGATCGAGGTCGGCGGGGTCGGCCTGGCGGTGCACTGCGCCCCGGGCACCCTGGCCAACCTGCGGCCCGGCGGCCCGGCCCGGCTGGCCACCAGCCTGGTGGTCCGCGAGGACTCGCTCACCCTGTACGGCTTCGCCGACGACGACGAGAAGCAGCTGTTCGAGCTGCTGCAGACGGCCAGCGGGGTCGGGCCCCGGTTGGCCCAGGCGGTGCTGTCGGTGCTCACCCCGGACGCGGTGCGTAAGGCGATCGCGAACGCCGACACGGCGGCGCTGACCCGGGTGCCGGGGATCGGCAAGAAGGGCGCCGAGCGGCTGGTGCTGGAGTTGCGGGACCGGGTCGGGCCGGTGCCGGTGGGTGCCGACGGCGCGGCCGGGGTGACCGCCGGGGCCTGGCCGGAGCAGGTCCGGCAGGCGTTGGTCGGGCTCGGCTGGACCGCCGGGCAGGCCGACCAGGCGGTGGCCGCCGTGGCGGAGAGCCTGGACGGTCCGCCGCCGCCGGTCCCGGTGCTGCTCAAGCAGGCGATCAGATTGTTGGGTAAGAGCCGGTGAGTGACGACGTCGAGGGCCTGGTGTCGGCGTACGCCAGCGACGCCGAACGCGACGCGGAGGTCAGCGTCCGGCCGCGTCGGCTGGCCGAGTTCATCGCCCAGCACCGGGTCCGGGACCAGCTGGACCTGCTGCTGCGGGGTGCGATGGGCCGGGGGGCGCCGCCGGACCACATTCTGCTCAGCGGCCCGCCGGGGCTGGGCAAGACGACGTTGGCCAACATCGTCGCCGCCGAGCTGGGTTCGGGTATCCGGGTGACCAGCGGGCCGGCCATCGAACGCTCCGGTGACCTGGCGGCGATCCTGACCAGCCTGGCCGAGGGCGACGTGCTGTTCATCGACGAGATCCATCGGATCGCCCGGCCGGCCGAGGAGCTGCTCTACAGCGCGATGGAGGACTTCCGGGTCGACGTGGTGGTCGGCAAGGGGCCGGGGGCGACGGCGATTCCGCTGGACGTGGAGCCGTTCACCCTGGTCGGTGCGACCACCCGGGCCGGTCTGCTGACCGGGCCGATGCGGGACCGGTTCGGCTTCGTCGCGCATCTGGACTTCTACGAGTCGACCGAGCTTGAGGTGCTGCTGACCCGGTCGGCGGGGATTCTCGCGGTGCCGATCACGCCGGACGGGGCGGCGGAGATCGCCGGCCGGTCCCGGGGGACTCCGCGGATCGCCAACCGGCTGCTGCGCCGGGTCCGTGACTACGCCGAGGTGCGGGCGGCCGGGGTGGTCGACCGGGAGACCGCCCGGGCGGCGTTGGCCGTGTACGACGTCGACGAGCTGGGTCTGGACCGGCTGGACCGGGCGGTGCTGACCGCGTTGATCGGTTCGTTCGGTGGCGGCCCGGTCGGGTTGTCCACCCTGGCGGTGGCGGTGGGGGAGCAGCCGGACACGGTCGAGGAGGTCTGTGAGCCGTTCCTGGTGCGGGCGGGGCTGTTGGCCCGTACCCCCCGGGGGCGGGTGGCGACCGAGGCGACCTGGCGGCATTTCGGCCGGGTGCCGCCGCCGGGGACGCTCGGCGGTCCGGCCGTGCCGGGTGTTCAGTCCCGGGCTGGTACGGCAGGCGGCATGGCGTCCAATATGCCAGATTTATTCTCAGATGAGGCTTAGATTATCTCGTGATCTGAACGTGATCCGTGCCGATCCCAGAGTTCACAGTCACAGCGACTAGACTCGCCGCGGTCTGTACGGCACGTGAGATCTCGCCTCCGCAGAGCGCAACGGCGTCGCGAGTGGCTGACGAAAGGTTGTTGTTGTGTTCTTGGCGCAAGAGGGCGCGGGCGGCGCCAGCTTCATGCCCATCCTGATGATCGGCCTGCTCTTCGTCGTCATGTACTTCATGATGATCCGGCCGCAGCAGAAGCGGCGCCGCGAAGCCGAGCAGATGCAGTCGTCGATCAGCGCCGGCGACGAGGTCGTCACCATCGGCGGCCTGTACGGCACCGTGTCCAGCATGGACGACGAGACGGTGATGCTGGAGGTCTCGCCCGGCGTGCACGAGCGCTACGCCCGACCGGCGATCGCCCGGGTGGTGCCGAAGACCGACGCCAGCGCGACGACCGAGTCCGCCCCGGCGGACGAGGTGCCGACCAAGGACTGAGCCACCCCGGGTCGCCAGACCCGAGTTACATCGACGATACTGATCGTTGTGTTGCCGGTCACGACCGCTCGACCTGACGGTCGCGGCTGGTACGACGACCACCCCACCGCCGCTCGCACCAGTGGCACCAACCGCTGCCGCCCGGGGCACCAGCGGCCGAACCGCGCAGGGAGACAGGACCGCCGTGGCACCACCTCAGGGACAGATGCGCCCCGGGCGGCAACTCGCCGCACTCGGGCTCATCTTCGCCGTCCTCTACCTCATGGTGTTCTTCGCCGGAGCCAGCGGCAGCTGGCAGGACCGGCTGGAGCCCAAACTCGGCCTGGACCTGATCGGTGGCACCCGGGTCACCCTGGAGGCGACCACCGAGGACGGCAGCGCGCCGCCGGCCGCTTCGCTGGAGCGGGCCCGCGACATCATCGAGAACCGGGTGAACAGCCTCGGCGTCTCCGAGGCCGAGGTGGTCACCGAGGGCGACCGCAACATCGTCGTCTCGCTGCCCGGCCAGAACCGCGACCTGACCGAGATCGGTAACGCGGCCGAGCTGCGGTTCCGCAAGGTGCTCAAGGCCACCGACGGCGGTGAGCCGATCCAGCCGCAGCCGTCCCCGACGCCGAGCGAGGGCGCCGGCGAGGAGGGCGCCGACGCGTCGCCGTCGCCCGGTGCCTCGCCCGACGCGGAGGCGTCGCCGGAGGCGGAGGCGGAGCAGAGCCCAGCCGCCGGCGGCGAGGGCGGCATGGCCCAGCCGGATCCGACCGGCTCTGCCAGTCCTGAGGCCAGCCCCAGCCCCGAAGCGAGCCCGAGCGCGTCCCCGACGCCCGCCGCCGGCGCGGACGCCGACGGGCCGGCCGACCTCGCCGAGGTCCAGGCGAAGGTCGGCGAGGCGGCCTGGGCGGCGGCGACCGGCCTGCAGGCGCCGGCCGACTTCAGCGCCGACCCGACGCTGGCCGAGACCCTGGCCCCGTTCGGCGAGCTGACCCCGGCGGAGATCCGGGTGCTGCCGGCCGGCGTGCAGTTCAACGTGCCGTACGTGACCTGCGACAAGCTCCTGCTGCGCCAGGCCGGCTCGATCCGCGACGAGTCCCAGCAGGTCGTCGCCTGCGAGGGCCTGGTCAAGTACCTGCTGGACGAGGCGAAGGTGGTCGGCACCGACGTCAGCGACGCCAGCGGCGTACTCGACCAGACCACCAGCCAGTGGGTGGTCAGCCTCAACTTCACCGGCTCCGGCCAGCGCGCCTGGACCGAGCTGACCCGTGAGGCGTTCAACAACACCGACCAGGAGTGCGACGCGAGCGCGCTCGGCCAGGACGGCAAGTGCCGGGTCGCGGTGGTCCTCGACAACGAGGTGATCTCCTCACCGGAGATCCAGGGCGTACTCACCGGCGACTCGCAGATCACCGGCGACTTCACCAGCGCCACCGCCAACGAGCTGGCCAGCAACCTGCGATACGGTGCCCTGCCGCTGACCTTCGAGCCGCAGGAGGCGCAGAGCATCTCCGCGACGCTCGGCACCGAGCACCTGCGCGCCGGCCTGCTCGCCGCCGGCATCGGCATGCTGCTGGTTGCGGTCTACTCGTTCTTCTACTACCGGCTGCTCGGCATCGTGATCTTCCTCAGCCTGATCCTTTCGGCGCTGCTGGTCTTCGGCGCGATGGTGGTGCTCGGCCGGCAGATCGGTTTCACCCTCACCCTCGCCGGGATCGCCGGTCTGATCGTCTCGCTGGGTGTGGCGGCCGACTCGTTCGTGCTCTACTTCGAACGCCTCAAGGACGAGATACGTGAGGGTCGAAGTCCGCGCAGCGCGGTACCCCGGGCCTGGCTGCGGGCCCGGCGGACGATCATCTCGGCGAACGCCATCACCCTGATGGCGGCGGTCGTGCTCTACATCGTCTCGGTGGGCACGGTGAAGGGCTTCGCCTTCGCCCTCGGCCTGGCGACCGTGCTTGACCTGGTCGTGGTGTTCCTGTTCCGGCACCCGATCATGTCGATGCTGGCCCGGACCAAGGCGTTCCTGTCTCCCCGGGTCAGCGGCCTCGGCCGTGCGGTGAAGACCGAGGACGAGACCCCGATCCGCAACCCGCGCGTCAAGGAGGCCTGACATGAGCGGTTTCGCCGGACGCCTCTACCGGGGTGAGGCCAACCTTCCGATCGTCAGACGGCGCAACACCTGGTTCGTGATCGCCGCGGTGGTCGTGGTCCTCGCGATCGCGAGCGTCGCGATCCGGGGCTTCAACCTCGGCATCGACTTCCGCGGTGGCAACGAGTTCCAGGTGCCGGCGAGCGTCGGCACCCTGCTGCAGGCCGAGGACGCCCTCGACGCCGAGCTCGCCGAGCTCGACACCGAGGAGCCGCTCGAGGTGGTCTCCGGCCAGGAGGTCGGCGGTACCACCTACCTGTTCCGGACCGCAGAGCTCACCTCGGAGCAGACCGAAGCGTTCAAGCAGGGTCTCGCCGAGCGGCTCGGGATCGAGCAGGCGGCGATCAGCGACAGTCGGGTCAGCGGTGCCTGGGGTAGCCAGGTCACCCAGCGGGCGTTGCTCGGTCTGCTGGTCTTCATGGTGCTGGTCACCATCTACCTGGTGCTGCGGTTCGAGTACCGGATGGCGATCGCGGCCGTCGCCGGCCTGGTGCTCGACCTGCTGCTGACCGCCGGCATCTACTCGGCCTCCGGCTTCGAGGTCACCCCGTCGACGATCATCGGCTTCCTGACCATCCTCGGCTTCGCCCTCTACGACGTCGTGGTGGTCTTCGACAAGATCCAGGAGAACACCCGGGGCGTCACCGGCGGCAGCAGCCAGACGTACGGTGAGGCCGCCAACCTCGCGGTCAACCAGACCCTGATGCGGTCGATCAACACGTCGATCGTCGCGTTGCTGCCGGTCGGCGGGCTGCTGTTCATCGGCGCCGGGCTGCTCGGCGCCGGCACGCTCAAGGACCTCGGCCTGGTGCTGTTCGTCGGCATGGGCGCGGCCTTCTTCGTGTCGATCTTCGTTTCCTCGCCGCTGGTGACGGTGCTCAAGGAGCAGGAGCCGAAGTACAAGCTGCACACCCAGCGGGTGCAGGCCAAGCGGTCCTCGCTGGCGGAGCGGGACAGGGCGCCGAAGCGGTCGCGTACCAGCGCCGGTGCCTCGACCACGACGGCGGGCGACGAGCCGGCCGAGGTCGAGCCCGCCGCCGACGCCGCCCTGGCCGGCACCGCGCCGAAGGCCGGTGCCCGGCCGGCCGGCAAGCGCCAGTCCGGCGGCGGTCGCGGCGGCCGACCCGGCGGCGGGGGCCGTAAGCGCCCCAGCGGCGCGAAGCGTCGCTGACGATTCCCTCGGTGGTGTTCCGGAGGCACTGTCGCCGCCGGAACACCACCGGTCCCATCCGGCACGGAAAGGGCGCAAGGTGACGGAGACCGAGGCAGTGATCGTCGGGGACAGTGGGGCCGAGACGGCCGCGCTGGTGGCCAGTCGGGTGATCGACGTACCGGACTTCCCCAAACCTGGCATCGTCTTCAAGGACCTGATGCCGCTGTTCGCCGACGGGCCGGCGTTCCGGGAGATCACCGACCGGATCATCGCCCACCACGGAGCGGACTCCTTCGACGTGGTCGCCGGCATCGAGGCGCGGGGTTTCGTGCTGGCAGCGGCGATCGCGTACGCCACCGGCACCGGGGTGGTTCCGGTCCGCAAGGCCGGCAAGCTGCCCCGGGCATCGTTCTCCGCCTCGTACGCGTTGGAGTACGGCGAGGCGGTCCTGGAGGTGCATCAGGACGCCTTCACCGCCGGTCAGCGGGTCCTGGTGGTCGACGACGTGCTGGCCACCGGCGGAACCGCCGCCGCTACCCTGGACCTGGTCGACCGGGCCGGTGGCACGGTGGTGGGCTTCACCGTCCTGCTGGAGCTGGGTTTCCTCGCCGGGCGGGACCGGCTCTCGCCCCGGTCGGTGCACGCCGTGTGGCGGGTGTGAGCCGGCCGACCGAGCCGCTCGGCCGCCGGGCACAGCACCGTCTGGACGGGTAGTATTGCGGTCCCTGTCAGTCAGGGGCGCTGTCTCCTGGCTAGCGCGGTAGCAGCTCAGCCCGATACGGTCGGCTGAGTTCCGGCAGAGGTGAGGGAGGCCGGTGTCCCCCGACGTCGTCGCTCCTTCCATGGAGGGCACTGTGCATCCGACTGGCGAGGTCAACCCCACTGCGGGCGTGACCAACGACGAGGCGCCCAGCTCTGCCGTCAATTCGGGCGGCCCCGACGTCGCTGGCGAGCGCGGCGCCGCACCTGCGGCGGCGAACGGCGCGGGGTCTCCGGCGGCGAATGGTGCGGTCGACCACCCCGGCGCGGCAGCGGCCGGCAACGGTTTCGGCTTCAACGGTGCGCCGACCGGGCGTCGGGTACGGGCCCGGCTGGCCCGGTTCAACTCCCCCTGGCAGGCGCCGCACATCCCCGAGGTGCTGGAACCGCTGATCGCCACCCATCAGCAGAGCCATCCGAAGGCCGATCCGCGGGTGCTGCAGCGTGCCTTCGAGATGGCCTCCAAGTGGCACTCCGGGCAGTACCGCAAATCCGGCGATCCGTACATCACGCATCCGTTGGCGGTCGCCACCATCCTCGCCAATCTCGGCATGGACACCACGACGCTGGTCGCCGCGCTGCTGCACGACACGATCGAGGACACCGACTACACCCTCGACGAGATGCGCGCCGACTTCGGCGGTGAGGTGGCACTGCTGGTCGACGGGGTCACCAAGCTCGACCGGGTCAAGCTGGGCGACGCGGCCAAGGCCGAGACCATCCGCAAGATGGTGGTGGCGATGGCAAAGGACCCCCGGGTCCTGGTGATCAAACTCGCCGACCGGCTGCACAACATGCGGACGCTGACCTTCCTGCCCAAGGCGAAGCAGGAGCAGAAGGCCAAGGAGACCCTGGAGATCCTGGCGCCGCTGGCCCACCGGCTCGGTATGAACACCGTGAAGTGGGAGTTGGAGGATCTGGCCTTCGGCACGCTGTTCCCGAAACGGTACGAGGAGATCAACCGGCTGATCGGGGAGCACCAGCCGCAGCGCGACACCCAGCTGCGCAAGGTGACCCAGAAGGTGCAGGTCGACCTGCGCGCCGCGAAGATCAGGGCGGAGGTCACCGGCCGGCCGAAGCACCTCTACTCGATCTACCAGAAGATGATCGTCCGGGGGCGGGACTTCAACGACATCTACGACCTGGTCGGCGTACGCATCCTGGTCGACACGGTCCGCGACTGCTATGCGGCGCTCGGCGTGATCCACGCGAACTGGCAGCCGGTCCCCGGCCGGTTCAAGGACTACATCGCGATGCCGAAGTTCAACATGTACCAGTCGCTGCACACCACGGTGATCGGGCCCACCGGCAAGCCGGTGGAGATGCAGATCCGCACGTACGCGATGCACCGCACCGCCGAGTTCGGCATCGCCGCGCACTGGAAGTACAAGGAGCAGAAGGGCGCCACTGTCGTCGGCCCGCCGGCGCACATCGACGAGATGACCTGGCTGCGGCAACTGCTCGACTGGCAGCGGGAGGCGAGCGACCCGAGCGAGTTCCTCGACGCGCTGCGATTCGACCTGTCCAGCCAGGAGGTTTACGTCTTCACCCCCAAGGGCGACGTGATCCCGCTGCCCACCAGTTCCACGCCGGTCGACTTTGCCTACGCCGTGCACACCGAGGTGGGGCACAAGTGCATCGGGGCGCGGGTCAACGGCAAGCTGGTGCCGTTGGAGTCGACGCTGTCCAACGGCGACGTCATCGAGATTTTCACCTCCAAGTCGGCGACCGCCGGTCCGACCCAGGACTGGCTGGGCTTCGTCAAGAGCCCACGGGCCCGCACCAAGATTCGGCAGTACTTCAACAAGGAACGCCGCGAGGAGGCGATCGAGACCGGCAAGGACGCGATCGCCAAGGCGATGCGCAAGCAGGGCATGCCGTTGCAGCGGATGCTCACTACCGACTCGTTGATGGCGATCGCCCGTGACCTGCACCTGGCCGACGTCGCCGCGCTGTACGCGGCGGTTGGCGACAGCCAGGTGTCCGCGCAGTCGGTGGTGCAGCGGCTGATGGTCAGCCTCGGTGGTGAGGAAGGGGCCGCCGAGGACCTGGCCGAGTCGGCCGTCGCGACCCGCCCGCCCCGGGCGCGGCACAACGGCGCCGACCCCGGCGTGGTGGTACGCGGTGTCACCGACGTCTGGATCAAACTAGCCCGCTGCTGCACCCCGGTCCCGCCGGATACGGTGTTCGGCTTCGTCACCCGGTCCGGCGGCGTCAGTGTGCACCGCGACGACTGCTTCAACGCGGCCGAACTCAAGGCGCAGCAGGAGCGACTGGTCGAGGTCACCTGGAAGTTGACTTCGGCGTCGACGTTCCTCGTCGCCATTCAGGTCGAGGCGCTCGACCGACACAAGCTGCTGGCCGACGTGACCAGGATGCTCTCCGAGGAACGAGTGAACATCCTGTCGGCCACTGTGACCACCACCCGGGACCGGGTGGCGGTCAGCCGTTTCTCGTTCGAGATGGCCGACCCGAAGCACCTCGGTCATCTGCTCAACGCGGTCCGCAAGGTCGACGGCGTCTTCGACGCCTACCGGGTCACCTCCGGCACCTGACAGCAATGCGTCAGGGCATCGGGTGATGCCCTGACGCACTGGTACCGGCTCAGCGGGCTCGGCGGCGCTGCCGGCCGCCGAACCCGGTGGACTACTGCGGCTCGCTCACCGTCAACGAGTTGATCAGGATGTCGTTGTTGGGGTGGCCGCCGCCGGGCGACGGCTCGAACGCGCCGTCGTGACCGGCCTCGGTGGCCTCCTGGATGACGTCGAGGCCCTCGGTGACCCGGCCGAGCACGGTGTAGTCCGGGCTGAGCTCGACGTCCTGATAGATGAAGAAGAACTGGCTGCCATTGGTGTCCGGGCCGCTGTTGGCCATCGCCACCACCCCGGCCGGGTAGGCGGGCCGGTCGTCGACCGGCAGGTTCTCGTTGGCGAACTGGTAGCCGGGCCCGCCGGTGCCGTCGGTGTCCCGGTAGCCTTCGCCGCTGGCACTCGGGTCACCGCACTGCAGCATGCCGGGGAACATCCGGTGGCACTTGGTGTTGTCCCAGAACCCCTGGCTGGCCAGGTGGCTGAAGCTGGCCGCCGTGCACGGCACCTCGGCCAGGTCCATCTCCACCTGGATCTCACCGAAGTTGGTGTCCAGGGTCATCACCTGGGTGCCGGTGTCCGGCGGCGTGGTGGTCGGCGGCACGCCGACGTCCACGGTCGTCTCACGGCGCTGCTCGGTGGGGATCTCGTTCCACACGCAGGTCACGCCGGCGTCGCCGCCGTCGGCCTGGGGCGTGGTTTCGGTCTCGTCGTCCCCGAGGCTGGCGACCAGCCACACCGTGCCCGCGGCCACGAGCAGCAGGGCGACGCCGGCACCGATGCCGGCCTGCAACTGGCGGCGCTTGCGGGCCGCCTCGGCGCGCTGGGCCATCTCCTTTTCGAGGCGGGCCCGAGCCGCGGCACGCTGCCGCTCCCTGGTCGACGTCACGGTGGATCCTCCTGGATTCGGGTTGTCTGGTCTGGTCAGGACTGGCCGGCGGTGCCGTCGGCGCCCTCCGCGTCCGGCTCGGTGGCCGACGGGTCGGTGGTGGTCGCCGGTGCCGACGCGCTCGGGTCGGTCGACGGGGTCGCCTCGGTCTCGTCGGCCCCGATCGGCTCGCCGACGGTCAGGCTCTGGATGACCACGTCGGTCTCCGGCTTCACCTGGGCGCCGGCGGCGTTGTTGACCAGTGGGAGCGCACCGATCGCCTCGACCGTGTCCATCCCCGAGGTCACCTTGCCGATGATCGGGTACGAGGGGAACTCGGTGGTGTAGTCCTCAAAAAAGATCTTGAACTGGCTGCCGTTGGTGCCCTGCGGCACACCGACCGCGACGACCGTGCCGGCCGGGTAGAGCGGCGGATGGTCGGCCAGCTCCTCCGTCGGGTCGGCCGACGGGTCCAGCTGCGGCGAGACTGGCACGTTCTCGCTGTAGTACGAGTACGTCGGCCCGCCCTGCCCGGTGCCGCTCGGGTCGCCGCACAGGATCGCGCCCTCGTCGGTGATCTCGTGGCAGGTCGTGTCGTCAAAGAAGTTGCGGCTGGCCAGGTGGGTGAAGTTGGCGGCGGCGCACGGTGCGGCGGCCAGGTCGAGCTCGACGGTGATCGGCTCACCCTGGTTGGTGGTGATCGTCATCGGCTGGACCCCGCGGTGCGGCGGGTCGGTGGTCTCCGGCGTGCCGACGTCGGTGAGGTTGCTGTTGGCGGCCGTGTCCTGCGGGGTCCAGGTGCAGATGCCGGCGGCCTCCGGAGTTTCCGGCTCGCCCTCGAAGGCACCGAGCGCCCAGGCCGAGCCGCCGGCGATGAGCAGCAGCGCGAGGCCGGCGCCCACGCCGGCGCGGATCCGCCGCTTGCGCCGGGCCGCGGCGGCACGCCGGGCCATCTGCCGGTCGAGCTTCGCCCGCGCCAATTTGCGCTGCCGGTCCCTGCTGGAGGCCACCCGCGCTCCCCTTTCCTGATCAATCCCTGCGCCGTGCGGCGGGTCGGTACGTGTCCTGCGGAGGGCGTGCCGGACCCGGGCGCCATTGCGGTGCGCCACGCCACACGCCCGCAAGAGTGTACGGGTATCGGCTGGGAAATTGTTGTACGAGGTCCGCTCCGTATCCAATCGGAGATCATCGCTGCCGTCACGGCCTGGGCAGGGCCGGCGGGTGTGCCCTGGCGGCCCGGCGTGTCCTGGCGGCTAGGCTCGACGAGGAGACGATTCCGGCGGCCCGCGCGGGCCGGCCTACCGAGAGGAGAGGCGTGCTCATCACCGGCTTCCCGGCGCAGGCGTTCGGCACCAACTGCTACGTGGTGGCCGCCGGGCCGGGCGAGCAGTGCGTCGTCGTCGATCCCGGCATCGGGGTGCTCGACCAGCTGGACCAGGTGCTGGCCGAGCACCGGCTGCATCCGGCGGCGGTGCTGCTCACCCACGGCCATGTTGACCACACCTTCTCGGTCGCGCCGGTCTGTGGGGCGCGTGGCATCACCGCGTACGTGCATCCGGGCGACCGGGAGTTGCTGGCCGACCCGGCCAAGGGCCTGTCGGCGGACCTGGCGGCGATGTTCGGCGGCCGGCTGCCGTACAGCGAACCGGACGACGTGGCCGAGTTGACCGACGGTGCCACGCTGGTGCTCGCCGGGTTGGAGATCACTGTCGACCACGCCCCCGGCCACACCGGAGGCTCGGTGCTGCTCCGGCTGCCCGGCGCCGGCTCGGCCTGGGAGGCCGAGCAGGTCTGCCTCTCCGGTGACGTGCTGTTCGCCGGCTCGATCGGCCGTACCGATCTGCCCGGCGGCAGTATGCCGACGATGTTGACCAGCTTGCGCGACAAGGTTCTGCCGTTGGCCGACGACACCGTGGTGCTGCCCGGCCACGGCCCGGCCACCACCATCGGCCGGGAGCGCATGAGCAACCCGTATCTCCAGGAGGTCGCCCGCGCGGCCGCGCCCCACCCGCACGAGGCTGCCGGCGGCTGCACCGCCGCCTCGGCCCGACGTACCGGACTGTGACAAGGACACCTTGATGAGCAAGCCCAGGCCGATCTCCGGCTTCCCGGAGTGGTCGCCCCCGCAGCGGATGATCGAGCAGTACGTCATCGACCGGCTGCGGCACACCTTCGAGCTGTACGGGTTCGCGCCGCTGGAGACCCGCGCGGTGGAGCCGCTGGACCAGCTGCTGCGCAAGGGGGAAACCTCGAAGGAGGTCTACCTGCTGCGCCGGCTGCAGGCCGATCCGGGTGCCGAGGCCGGTGACGACGCCCTCGGGCTGCACTTTGACCTGACCGTGCCGTTCGCCCGCTACGTGCTGGAGAACGCCGGCAAACTGCAGTTCCCGTTCCGCCGCTACCAGATTCAGAAGGTGTGGCGCGGCGAACGGCCGCAGGAGGGCCGCTACCGCGAGTTCCTGCAGGCCGACATCGACATCGTCGACCGCGACGAGCTGGCCCCGCACCACGAGGCCGAGCTGCCGCTGGTCATCGGCGACGCGCTGGCCAGCCTGCCGATCCCGCCGGTGCGGATCCAGGTGAACAACCGCAAGGTCTGCGAGGGCTTCTACCGGGGGATCGGGCTGACCGACCCGGATGCGGCGCTGCGGGCGATCGACAAACTGGACAAGGTCGGCCCGCAGCGGGTGGCCGAGCTACTGGCCGAGACGGCCGGTGCGAACGACAGCCAGGCGAAGGCCTGCCTGTCGCTGGCGGAGATCTCCGCGCCGGACGTCTCGGTCGCCGACGCGGTACGTGGCCTCGGCGTCGAGCACCCGTTGCTCGATGAAGGGCTCACCGAGCTGGTCGCGGTGCTGGAGACGGCGGCCGCGCACGCGCCCGGCCTGTGCGTCGCCGACCTGCGCATCGCCCGGGGTCTGGACTACTACACCGGTACGGTCTACGAGACCCAGCTGCAGGGGTACGAGCGGTTCGGCTCGATCTGCTCGGGTGGCCGCTACGACGATCTCGCCTCGGCCGGGGCGGACCGCTTCCCCGGCGTCGGCATCTCGATCGGGGTGTCCCGGCTGCTGGGGCTGCTGTTCGGCGCCGACGCGTTGGCGATCTCCCGGCTGGTGCCGACCTGTGTGCTGGTGGCGTTGCCGGCCGAGTCCGACCGGCCGACCGGCAACCGGGTGGCCGACGCGCTGCGTCGGCGGGGAATCGCCACCGAGGTGTCACCGTCGGCGGCCAAGTTCGGCAAGCAGATCCGGTACGCCCAGCGCCGCGACATCCCGTACGTCTGGTTCCTCGGGGTCGACGGTGAGCCGGACAGCGTCAAGGACATCCGCTCGGGGGATCAGGTGCCGGCAGCTGCGGACGCCTGGTCACCGCCGTCGGTGGACCTCCGGCCAGCGGTGTCCGGCAAGTCGGCATAGCGGACATACGGCGGCGATAGCCGCAAGATCGTCGGGGAAAGTGGCGGCTCGGCGTGACATAACCTACGGTTGCGTAAGTTACGCTGTCGTAGGTTGCCCCGGTAGGGAGAACGTCATTGACCGTCGCCGCCACCACCCCGATGTCCCAGACCGCGCTGCTCGTCGAGCTCGAACCGGTGGTCGCCGAGAACCTCGACCGGCACCTCGGCCTGGCGAAAGAGTGGTTCCCGCACGAGTACGTGCCGTGGAGCGACGGACGGACCTTCGACGGCCCGCTCGGCGGTGAACCCTGGTCGCCGGAGGACTCGCAGATCCCAGACGTCGCCCGTACCGCGTTGATCGTCAACCTGCTCACCGAGGACAACCTGCCCTCGTACCACCACGAGATCGCCACCCTGTTCGGTCGCGACGGTGCCTGGGGCACCTGGGTGCACCGGTGGACCGCCGAGGAGGGCCGGCACGGCACCGCCATCCGGGACTACCTCACCGTCACCCGGGCGGTCGACCCGGTCGAGCTGGAGCGGGCCCGGATGGTGCACATGTCCAACGGGTACGTTAACCAGCACGACGACGAGGTGCTGCACTCGCTGGCGTACGTGTCGTTCCAGGAGCTGGCCACCCGGATCTCACACCGCAACACCGGCCGAGCCACCGGTGACCCGCTCTGCGAGCGGCTGCTGGCCCGGGTCGCCGCCGACGAGAACCTGCACATGATGTTCTACCGCAACCTGCTCGGCGCGGCGTTCGAGCTGGCGCCGAGCCAGGCGATGCGGGCGGTGGCGGACGTGGTCGCCAACTTCCAGATGCCGGGCGTGGGCATCGAGGGCTTCGCCCGAAAGTCGGTGGCGATCGCCATGGCCGGCATCTACGACCTGCGTCAGCACCGCGACGAGGTGCTCGCGCCGGTGCTGCGCCAGTGGGACATCTGGAACGTCACCGGGCTGGACGCCGACGGCGAGGCGGCCCGGGACCAGATCGCCGCGCAGATGACCCAACTGGACACCGCCGCGTCCCGGTTCGAGACCCGGCGGGAGGAACGGCGCGCCCGCGGCCGGTAAGTGCCGTCGCGGCGCTTCAGGAACGGTGAGTACGGGTCCCGTGGCTGGTCGGCCACGGGACCTTCGTCGTGTGTAGCCCGTCCACCGTGTCTGTCCTAGTTGCTGACCGCACAGCCGTTCAGGTTCGTTGTGAGACGGGCTTAACGCGTTGGAAATCGATGGGTCGAGATTCATGAAACCCAGCGTCCCTACGTTTCGTGGCACCACGATTTCGGCTGAAGGGGAGTTGGATGCCACGACGCTTCCGGGGCGGCCTCGCCGCACTCTGTATATTGTCGACATTGGTTGCCGCGACCGCCTGTGCGGAGGACCCCACGTCCTCGGCCGGTGGCGGCGGTGACTCCGACACCATCAAGGTCGGTATCCTGCACTCGCTGAGCGGCACCATGGCGATCAGCGAGGTCACCGTACGCGACGCAGAGTTGCTCGCGATCGAGGAGATCAACGCCGCCGGTGGCGTGCTGGGCAAGCAGATCGAACCCGTCGTCGAGGACGGCGCGTCGGACTGGCCCACCTTCGCCGAGAAGGCGCAGAAGCTCATATCCCAGGACAAGGTCGCCACCGTCTTCGGTGGCTGGACGTCGGCCAGCCGCAAGGCGATGCTGCCGGTCTTCGAACGCAACAAGGCGCTGCTGTGGTACCCGGTGCAGTACGAAGGGCTGGAGAGCTCCGAGTACATCTTCTACACCGGGGCCACCACCAACCAGCAGATCGTCCCGGCCCTGGACTACCTCGCCGAGCAGGGCCATCAGACGATCTTCCTGGTCGGCAGCGACTACGTCTTCCCACGTACCGCCAACAAGATCATCACCGCGTACGCCGAGGCCAACGGCATGCAGATCGTCGGCGAGGAGTACACCCCGCTGGGCCACACCGAGTACAGCACCGTGGTCAACAAGCTGCAGCAGGCCCAGCCCGACGCGGTGTTCAACACCCTCAACGGCGACAGCAACGTCGCCTTCTTCAAGCAACTGACCAGCGTCGGCGTCACCGCCGAGACGATGCCGACCGTGTCGGTCAGCGTCGCCGAGGAGGAGGTCGTCGGCATCGGCCCGGACAACGTCGCCGGCCATTTGGTGGCCTGGAACTACTACCAGACCACCGAAGGCGAGCGGAACACCGCCTTCGTCGAGGCATTCAAGGCCAAGTACGGGGCGGAGAAGGTCACCTCCGACCCGATGGAGGCCGGCTACAACGCGGTCTACCTGTGGGCGGCGGCGGTCGAGGCGGCCGGCAGCACCGACGTCGAGGCGGTCAAGGAGGCCGCCGGCGGGATCAGCATCGAGGCCCCGGAAGGCACCGTCACCATCGACGGCGACAACCAGCACGTCTACAAGACGGCCCGGATCGGCGTGGTGCAGCCCGACGGCCAGATCCAGGAGGTGTGGAACTCCGGTGAACCGATCAAGCCGGACCCGTACCTGACCGGCTACGACTGGGCCGAAGGCCTGTCCTGACCGGTCGGTAGCAAGCGGAGGGAGGTGCCCGCCATGGCGGTACTCAACCAACTGGTCATCGGCGCGAGCATCGGAGCGGTGCTGCTCCTGATCGCGCTGGGACTGACGTTCACCTTCGGACAGATGGGCGTCATCAACATGGCCCACGGGGAGTTCATCCTGGCGGGCGCCTACACCGCGTACATGATGCAGGGGCTGGTCGGGGCGCAGGCAGTCCCGGCCGCCTTGCCGGTCGCGTTCCTCATCGCCGGCACCATGGGCCTGATCCTGGAACGACTGGTGATCCGGCGGTTCTACGGTAGGCCGCTGGACACCCTGCTGCTCACCTTCGGCGTCAGCCTGATCCTGCAGCAACTGGCCCGGGACATCTTCGGTGCGCCGAACGTGCAGGTCACCGCGCCCGGCTGGCTCACCGGCGGGATCGACGTGGCCGGCGTACAGCTGCCGTACAACCGGATCTTCATCATGGCCCTCGCGGTCGGCTGCGTGGTGGCGATCTCGCTCTACCTGAGCAAACTGTCCTACGGCCGCCGGATGCGGGCGGTGATGCAGAACCGCGAACTCGCCGCGGTGACCGGGGTGGCCACCCAGCGGGTCGACCAGCTCACCTTCTTCATCGGCTCCGGCCTGGCCGGCGTCGCCGGGGTGGCGCTGACCCTGATCGGCCCGGTCGGGCCGTCGCTGGGCACCTACTACATCGTGGACGCGTTCCTCGTCGTCGTCGCCGGAGGGCTCGGACAACTGCGCGGGGCGGTGATCGCGGCGGTCGCCCTCGGCGTGATCAACAGCTTCGTCGAATTCTGGACCGATGCGAGTCTGGCCAAGGTGGTGGTCTTCGCGGTGATCGTGGCCTTCCTCCAGTTCCGTCCGCAGGGCATGTTCGTCCTCCGTTCCCGGGCGCTGACATGAGCGCCGCCCGGACGACCGACCCCGCCGCACGGCCGGCAACCCGCTTCGCCGCCCGCTGGCCCGGACCGGTCGGCTTCGTCGCCGTCGGCGTGCTGCTGCTGGTCGTGGCACCGCTGGTGCTCAGCCCGTTCCGGCTCGACCTACTGGCCAAGTACCTCTGCTACGCGATCGTCGCGGTCGGCATCTACCTCGCCTGGGGGCGCGGCGGCATGCTGACCCTCGGGCAGGGCGTGTTCTTCGGCCTCGGCGGCTACGCGATGGGCATGCACCTCAAACTCACCGACGCCGGTGAGGGCAACCTGCCCGACTTCATGGTGTGGAGCGGCGTGGAGACCCTACCGGCCATCTGGGGGCCGTTCCGCAACCCGGCGTTCGCCCTGGTCATGGTGGTCGTGCTGCCCACCGTGGTGGCGCTGATCCTGGGCACCCTGGTGTTCCGCCAGCGGGTACGCGGCGCCTACTTCGCCGTACTGTCCCAGGCCCTGGCCGCCGCCTTCGTGATCCTGCTGGTCGGGCAGCAGGGCCTGACCGGCGGCACCAACGGCCTGACCAACGTGCAGTTCTTCTTCGGCCTCGACCTGTACGACCCGACGCAGAAGCGGATCGTCTACTCCCTCGCCGTCGGCGCGCTCGGCCTGGTGTTCCTCGCCGCCTGGCAGCTCACCCACTCCCGGTTCGGCAAGCTGCTGGTCGCCATCCGCGACGGTGAGGACCGGGTCCGCTTCCTCGGCTACGACCCGGCCGTGGTGAAGACCATCGTGTACGCGCTGTCGGCGGCCATGGCCGGGATCGCCGGCGCGCTGTTCGTGCCGGTGGTCGGCATCCTCGGCCCGGCCGACCTCGGCGTCGTACCGTCGATCGAGATGCTGGTCGCGGTCGCCATCGGCGGGCGGTTCTCCCTGGTCGGTGCGGTCGGCGGGGCGATCCTGTTCAACTACGGCAGCACCGTGCTCAGCGAACAGTGGCCGTCCGGCTGGCTCTACCTGCTCGGCGGCCTGTTCATCGCGGTGATGATGTGGGCGCCGCGCGGCCTCGCCGGGCTGCTCGCCGACGGCTGGGCGGCGGTGCGGCACCGTTGGCCGGGCCGCGCCGGACCGGCTGGACCGACCGCACCGGTCTCCCCGGCGGCCGGCACGGACGGTGCCACCACCGACGCCGCCGGGCGACCGGTGGAGACCACCGTCGGGGTCGGGGGTGCGAAACCATGAGCGGCAAGCTGGAGGTACGCGGCCTCGACGTCGTCTTCGACGGCTTCCGGGCGATCAGCGACCTCGACCTGACCGTCGAGCCGGGGGAGCTGCGCTTCCTGATCGGCCCCAACGGTGCCGGCAAGACCACCCTGATCGACGTGGTCACCGGCCGGACCCGGCCGGCGTCCGGCTCGGTGCGGTTCAACGGCCAGGAGCTGGTCGGCCGCCGTGAGCACCGGATCGTCCGGCTCGGCATCGGCCGGACCTTCCAGACGTCGGTGGTCTTCGAGCAGCTCACCGTGCTGGACAACCTAGACCTGGCGGCCAGCTTCCGCCGGCGGATGGTCGGCCTGCTGCGCCGCCGGCGCGGTGTCTCCGACCAGGTGTCCCGAGCGCTGGACACCACCGGTCTTGCCGACCTGGCGTACCGGCCGGCCGGGGTGCTCTCCCACGGGCAGCGGCAGTGGCTGGAGATTGGCATGCTGATCGTGCAGCAGCCCAGTCTGCTGCTGCTCGACGAGCCGGTGGCCGGGATGAGCCGCAGCGAGCGGGACCGCACCGGTGAGCTGCTGCGCGAGGTCGCCAAGGACCACACGGTGATGGTGATCGAACACGACATGGAGTTCCTGCGCCGGTTCGCCAGCACCGTCACCGTGCTGCACGAGGGCCGACTGCTCTGCGAGGGCACCGTCGCTCAGGTGCAGGCCGACCCGCGCGTGCAGCAGGTCTACCTGGGGCGCTCCGGTGAGGAGGGTGCTGAACCCGCCGTACCGTCGGCTGTTTCCGTCCCGTCGACCGCTGCCGGACCGTCAGCCGCTCAGGAGGCGTCGTCGTGAGTGCCATGTTGACCGTCGAGTCGCTCGACGTCGCGTACGGTCGGGCCCAGGTGCTGTTCGGGGTCGACCTGCAGGCCCCGGCCGGGTCGCTGGTCTGCGTGATGGGCCGCAACGGGGTCGGCAAGACCACCCTGCTGAAGGCGATCACCGGGGTGCTGCCGGTGCGGTCCGGCCGGGTGACGTTCGCCGGTCGGGACATCACCAGGCTGCGCACCCACGAACGGGTCCGGCTCGGTCTCGGCTACGTCCCGCAGGGCCACGAGACGTTCCCGCAGCTGACCGTCGCCGAGAACCTGCAGGTGGCGGTCGAGGCGGCCCGGACCGACAAGGCGGCGGTCGACGAGGCGCTGGACCTGTTCCCGGCGCTGCGCGGGCTGCTGCGCCGCCGGGCCGGGTTCCTCTCCGGCGGCCAGCAGCAGCAGTTGGCGATCGCCCGTGCCCTGGTCACCCGGCCGAAGATGCTGCTGCTCGACGAACCGACCGAAGGCATCCAGCCGTCGATCATCATCGAGATCGAGGAGGCGATCGAACGGCTGCACACCGAGGCCGGGCTGGCGATCCTGCTGGTCGAGCAGTACCTCGAACTGGCGCTGCGGCTGGCCGACCGGTTCGTCATCCTCGACGCCGGCGAGGTGGTCCGGGCCGGCGACAAGGCGGACCTGCGCGACGAGTCGGTCCGCCAACTGCTGTCGGTGTGACCCGGCCGGCACCGGTCGGCCAGTCCTGCCGTCAGCTGGTCGGTGGCAGCTCGAACAGCAGGCAGGACGAGGTGGCGTGGGCGGTCAGCCGGCCGGCGGCGTCGGTCAGCTTCGCCTCGGCGTACGCGGTGCGCCGACCGCGCTGCACCACGGTGCCCTCGCAGCGCAGCGTGCCCGAGGCGAGCGTCACCGGTCGCAGGAACTTCACGTTCAGGTCGATCGAGGTGTAGCTCGTCCCGGCCGGCAGCACCGAGTGCACCGCGCAGCCGGCCGCAGTGTCCAGCAGGGTCGAGATGATACCGCCGTGCACCGTGCCCAGGGCGTTGTAGTGGAACTCCTGCGGAGTCAGCACGGTGACCACCCGGCCGTGCTCGGGCTCCAAGCCTTCGAGGCCCAGCATCACCATCACCGGTGGGGCGGGGATCTCACCGGAGGCCATCGCCTGTAACTGGCCCAGCCCGTCGAGGCCGTTCAACGCCGCCAGCCGCACCGTGGCGGGGTCGGTCCACGAGAAGGTGCGGCTGCGCTGCGCCGCGTCCGGCGCCGGCTGCTGAGTCTGTGTCATAGACGCAGCCTGGCAGTCGGTTGCTAGGTCTGTCAACAAGACCTAGCCTGGTCGGGGTGAGACCTACCGCACTCGACTGGTCCATCGACAACTGCACCATCGCCCGCACCATGGAGATCATCGGCGAGCGGTGGACCGTCGTCGTGCTCCGCGAGGTCTTCAACGGCGTACGCCGGTTCGACCAGATGCGCGAGCGCACCGGCGTGCCCCGCCAGGTGCTGACCAACCGGCTCACCATGCTGGTCGACCAGGGCCTGCTGCGCCGGCACCCGTACCAGGAACCGGGGGAGCGGCAACGCTACGAGTACCGGCTCACCGGCAAGGGCCTCGACCTGTGGCCGGTGCTGGTCGCCCTGCTGCAGTGGGGCGACCGGTACTGCGTCGACCCGGACGGCTCCCCGCTCGCCGTCGCGCACCGCGACTGCGGGGCCGAGGTCGGCGTCACGATGCGCTGCGCCGCCGGCCACGACGTCGCCGACCCCCGCGACGTACTTCCCCGCCCCGGCCCCGGTGCCCGCCGCCGCGAACCGGCCCGCTGAAGCCCTACGCTGCGGGCGTGCACATCTCGCTCACCGCCATCGTCGTCGACGACTACGACCCGGCCATCGACTTCTTCACCACCGTCCTCGGCTTCGATCTGGTCGAGGACTCCCCGTCGACGACCAACGACGGTCGCCCCAAGCGGTGGGTGGTGGTGCGGCCGCCCGGTGCCGAGACCGGCATCCTGCTGGCCCGCGCCGACGGCGACGCCAGCGGGCGGCGGTTGGCAACCAGACGGCCGGTCGGGTCGGCTTCTTCCTCCGGGTGGACGACTTCGAGGCCGCGTACCAGCGGATGGTGGACCACGATGTGCGGTTCGTGACCGTGCCGCGCACCGAACCGTACGGCCGGGTGGTGGTCTTCGTCGACATCGCCGGCAACCGGTGGGACCTGATCGGCCCTGCCTGAGCCCGAGCCGCCGAACCCGGCCGACGTCAGCCGGCGGTCACCGTCAGCCGCCGGACCCGGTGGCGGCGTGCCGCTGGTGGTAGGCGCGGACCTGGTCCTCCACCTCGGCCCGCAGCGTCAGGAACTCCGGCAGCCGTTTCACGGCCAGGTCCCGGGGTGTGCCGTCGCGGTCCGGCGGCAGCTGCACCGGCAGGTCGGCGGCGACCCGGCCCGGGTCGCTGGCCAGCACCACCACCCGCTGGCCGAGGAAGACCGCCTCCTCGACGTCGTGGGTCACCATCACCACGGTGGTGCCGGTGTCGGCCCACACCCGGCGGACGAACAACTGCATGTCCTCCTTGGTCTGCACATCGAGGGCACCGAACGGCTCGTCGAGCAGCAGCACTCGCGGTTCGCAGGCCAGTGCCCGGGCGATCGCCACCCGCTGTCGCTGCCCGCCGGAGAGCTGCTTCGGCAGCGCGTGTCGCAGCCCGGTCAACCCGGTCTCAGCCAGGTACCAGGCGACCCGCCGGGCCCGTTCGGCCCGACTGACCGGCAGCAGCTCCAGCCCGAACGCGACGTTGCGTTCCACCGTCCGCCACGGATACACGGCACCGCTCTGCAGCACCAGCCCCCGGTCCGGACCCGGCCCGGTGACCGGCGCACCGTCGAGCAGCACGGTGCCCCGGCTCGGCGTGGACAGCCCGGCGATCAGCGACAGCAGGGTGGACTTGCCCGACCCGGATGCGCCGACCAGGCAGACGAACTCGCCCCGACGTACCGTAAGATCCACGCCGTCGAGTGCGCGCAGCGAGCCGCCGGCGATGGTCCGGAAGTCCTTGCCGACGCCGTCGAGGCGCACCAGCGACGGGCCTGGGCCCGAAGTGGCAACCGAACCTTCGGTCACGGTCACGATGCCCACCTCCCGACCCGGTCGCGGGTCGTCCGCAGCGCCAGGTCGATCGCCACCCCGATCAGGGCGATCACGATCAGTACGGCGAAGATGTTGTCGAGCTGATTGAACCGCTGCGACCGGACGATCCGGTAGCCCAGCCCGGACTGGGCGTTGATCAGCTCGGCGACCACCACGAAGTTCCACGCCGCCGCCGCGTTGACCCGGATCGCGTCGATCATGCCGGGCAGCGAGTGCGGCACGATCACCTTGCGCAGCACCTCGAACCGGCGGGCGCCGAGGGTGTACGACACGTCGATCAGCCCGGCCGGCACGGTGCGGACCACGTTGGCGGTCATCAACGTATTGAAGAAGACCGTCGCGATGAAGATCAACGCGACCTTGGACGGCTCGCCCAGCCCCAGCCAGATGATCAGCAACGGGATGAACGCGCTGGCCGGCAGGTACCGCAGCAGGCCGATCATCGGCTCCAGCGCCGCCCGACCGGCCTGGAAACTGCCCATCAGCAGTCCGAGCGGCACCGACACCGCCACCGCCAAGCCGAAACCGCGCAGCACCCGGCCGACGGTCGCTGCGGTGTCGGTCCACAGCTGACCCGTCCGGGCCATCTCCACCCCGGCGGCCACCGACTCCAGCGGCGACGGCAGGAAGTCCGGCTGCCCGTCGACCAGCATGCTGCCGATCTGCCAGGCGGCCAGTGGCACCACGATCGAGGCGACGGTCAGCGTCCACCGGCCGGTCGCCGGGATCGGCGTCCGGATGGCCAGTAGCGCCGGGACCCGGCGGGCCGGACGCCGCCGGGGCAGCGGCCCCCACGACGCCCGGTCCGCGCGGTCGGTGGCCGCAGCCGGTTCCCGGGTGACGGTCACGGCGACACCGCCGCGACGAACTGCCCGTCGAGCAGCCCGTCCAGCGGCGGTGCCTCGTCCACCAGACCGGTCGCCACCAGGAACTCGGCGATCGACCGGGCCTGGAAGTCCAGGTTGGCCGGGGTGTCGCCCGGTTCGAACGCCGCCTGGTTGTCGGCCAGGTCGAAGATCGTCGTCCCGGCGTCGTACGTGCGGTAGTCCTCGACGCTGACCCCGGCCTGCGCCGCCATGATCTCGACCGCCTCGTCCGGGTTGTCGGCGATCCAGTCCAGGGTGTCGAACCAGGTGTCCACCACCGCCTGGACCTGCTCCGGATGCGCGGCCACGAACTCCGAGTCGAACACCAGATGGTCCGGGATCGCGCCGGGGTGCTCCGCCGAGGTGGCGATCGCCCGGCTGCCCTCGCGGCCCAGCGCGGTGGTGGTGAACGGGGCGAACGCGCCCACCGCGTCGACCTGCCCGGCCAGGAACGCGGCGGCGGCCGCGTCGGTCAGCAGTGGGCTGATCTCGACGTCGTCGGCGCTCAGGCCGGCCTCGGCCAACGCCAACAGCAGCAGGTAGTGGTCGACCGTACCCTCCTCGATCGCGATCCGTTTGCCGGCCAGATCGGCCACCGAGTCGATCCCGGGCGCGGCGATGATCTGGTCGTTGCCGGTCGAGTTGTCGTTGACCAGCACCACGGTCTGCGCTGCGCCACCGCTCACCGACGACAGGGTGTCGTTGAGGGTCTGACTGTTGGCGTCCAGATTGCCGGTGGCCAGCGCGGTCAGACTGTCGGTGTAGCTGTCGAAGTAGGTCAACTCGACCTCGACGCCGTTGTCGCCGAACAGCCCCTGCTCCTGCGCGACCTGCCAGGGAAACCAGCCCGGCCAGGCACTGAACCCCAGCCGTACGGTGGTCGAGCCGTCGCCGTCGGTGGTGGAACCGTCGTCGTCGGCGCAGCCGGCGGCGCTCACCAGCAGCGTCGTCGCGCAGGCGGCGGCGATCAGCCTCCGGGTGGTGGAACGGCGGGAAAATTTGGGGGTACGTCGCATCTCTATGTCCTCCTGCGGAAGGGAAACTACGGGGGATCGGCGCCGCGTCGGCTCAGCGCTCAGTGGCTCGATGGCGCGGCAGGTGCCCGGCGCGGACCAGACAGCCGAGGGTGTCGCAGATGACCCGGGTGGCGATCAGCGAGGTGATCTCGGCGTTGTCGTACGGCGGCGAGCACTCCACCACCTCGATGCCCGCCAACGGCCGTTCGGCGATCAGCTGGATGAACTTGAGGACTTCGCGGGGCAGGAAGCCGCCCGGTTCGGGCCAGCCGGTGCCGGGCACGAACGCGGCGTCCAGGCAGTCCACGTCGAACGACAGCCAGACCGCCTCGGCGCCGTCCCAGGCGACTTCGAGGGCCTTCTCGGCGGCGGCCTCGATGCCCATCTCGACGCAGTCGGTGACCGTCATGATCGTGGTGCCGCGTTCCCGGCCGACCTTGACCCCGGGGCGGGGCGCCTGCCAGCCGCCGATGCCGATCTGCACCAGGTTCTTCGGCGGCACGTTCGGGATGTCGGTGGCGTGGAACCACGGGGTGGTGTGCATCCGCTCGTCGAGGTCGGTCTCCTGGGTGTCGACGTGCCGGTCGAAGTGGATGATGCCCAGGTTGCCGTCGAGGTGTTCGGCGACCCCGCGCACCGTCGGGTAGCCGATCGAGTGGTCCCCGCCGAGCACCACCGGGAAGGCCCCGGAGGAGTAGACGTGGCTGACCGCCTTGGAGATCTGGTCGAAGGTCTTCTCGATGTTCGCCGGGATGGTGAAGACGTCACCGAGGTCGGCGATCGTGATCGACTCGCGCAGGTCGACGCCGAGTTCGAACGAGTACGGCCCGTACAGCGCGGAGATCTTGCGGATACCCTGCGGCCCGAACCGGGTTCCCGAGCGGTACGTCGTGCCACCGTCGAACGGCGTGCCGAGCACCGCCACGTCGTACTCGCCGCAGCGGCGCACGTCCTCGACGTACGGTGCCTTCAGGAAGGTGTTGATCCCGGCGAAGTGCGGCAGCTCGCCACGGGAGAACGTCGGGATCCGCTTGTCGACGATCGAATCGGCACCGGGCAGGCCGTACTCCAGGCCCCGGGCGATCTCCTCTTCCCACTTGGTGGTGGGCAGTTCGGCCTCGCGGGCGACCGCGTACGCTGCCTCCGGGCCGTAGTTGCCGTGCAGCTCGGGTTGGTCGCTGGGCTGCTGGTCGCGGTGCTGGTGATTGTGGTGATGATGGTGGTGCAAGCCCACGGGGCACCTCCGAATGAGGGCCTGGCTGAGGCACAGCCAGACATCCGGCTGCCTCCCGGGCTTTTGTCCCGCCGTGGAACGCCGCCCGCCACGCTGGCGGCCCGACGCCTGCACCTCTCGGACCTGTCCCGTCCCCGGCTGCCCGTGCCTGGCTGCCCGGCGGCGGCGGAACCCTAGGTGCGCCTCACCGTTGGTGAGTCACCCCGGAGTAGACGCCGCTGTGGTTTCGGTCACTTTGCCGACCCGTTGCCGTCGGGTATCGGCTGCGCCCGGGCGGCCAGGTCGGACCAGACCCGCTCGTACGCAACGACGTGCGCCGGCTGGTCGAGGTGCATCGTCCCGGTCAGGGTGTCGAGCCGGACCAGCCCCGACCCGGCCGGCCGCCGTCCGGGGACCGTCGTGGCGGCGGCGAAGCGCAGCAGGGTGAACGGGTTGGTCATGCCGGCGTGCGCGCCGCCGGCCAGCGGCAGCACCCGTACCGAGATCCCCGGCCTGATCGCGAGCGCCCGCAGGTGGTCGAGTTGCGCCCGCGCCGTCGCGTCGTTGCCGACGGTACGCCGCAGCGCCCCCTCGCCGACGATCGCCTGCACCGCCGGCGGATGCGGGTGGGTCAGCAGGTGCCGCTGCCGCGCCGCCAGCTGGTCGAGGCGGGCGGCGATGTCGTCGTCGCTGCGCAGACCGGCCGGGCAGCGCAGCAGCGCCTCGGCGTACCCCGGGGTCTGCAGCAGGTCCGGCAGCGTCGCCTGGCCGTAGCAGCGGATGAGCGTCGCGGACTGTTCGAACACCGGGTACGGGTCGGCGTCGATCGGAGTCCGGCCAGCCCGTCGTGCCACCAGCGCCCGCCGCTGGGGCGGTCGATCTCCGCCGCGAGGGCGAGCAGCCGTTCCCGGGTCTCGTCGTCGGCCCGGTACAGCCGGCACATCGCTGACATGTCCGCTTCGGTCCAGCGCACCCGCGGGTCGCCGGCCTCGATTCGCCAGAGCGTGCTGTTGCCGCGTCGCAGCTTGTCGGCGGCGACGTCCTGGGACAGCCCGGCCTCGTACCGCAACGCCGCCAGGCACCGTCCCACCTGCCGCCGCAGCAGGGCCGTCCCGCCGGCCTGCGCGTTGATGCCCGCCGTCCGGGCGGCTCTCCCGTTGTACGCCCCGGCCCGTCGGCCGTCACCCCTGCCAGTCATACCCAACAGGGTGAAACAATTACGGGCAACCGTCAAGTGCGGTTGCCTGCAGCCTAACTTGCGAGAGTGTGGACATCGACCTGGTCGGCAGCGCTGAGATAGCCGAGATGCTGGGCCAGCCAGGCGGCCCGCTGTCCCGTCAACGCACGTACACCATCACCAGGTCTCGAACCTTCCCGCTGCCGGTTGCGAAGCTCAAACAGGGTGAGGTTTGGCTTCGCGCCGATGTCGAGCGGTGGATTCAGGAGAACCGGCCGCCCCGGGTCAGCTGAGCCGCGTACCGTCGTGATCCCGCAGTGGCCATAATGTGGGAAGCTGCTCCCGAATTGCGAGACGGCCGGTCTATCGTCGGAGCATGTCAGCTGTATACACGCACGGTCATCACGAGTCGGTGCTGCGCTCCCACCGCTGGCGTACCGCCGAGAACTCGGCCGCGTACCTGCTGCCGCACCTGCGGCCCGGCCAGGCGTTGCTCGACATCGGCGCCGGTCCCGGCACCATCACCATGGACCTCGCCGCGCTCGTCGCTCCCGGCCGGGTCACCGCCACCGAGGTTACCGCCGAAGCGCTCTCCCTGTCCCGCGCCGAGGCGCAGGCCCGGGGCGTCACGACTGTCGACTTCACCACGGCCGACGTACACGATCTGCCCTTCCCCGACGACGCGTTCGACGTGGTCCACGCCCACCAGGTCCTCCAGCACGTCGGCGACCCGGTCCGCGCGCTCGCCGAGATGCGCCGCGTCTGCCGGCCCGGGGGAGTGGTCGCGGCACGCGACAGTGACTACGACCGCTTCGCCTGGCACCCCGCCGTACCCGAGCTCGACGAATGGCTCGCGCTCTACCGGGCGACCGCCCGCGCCAACGGCGGCGAACCGGATGCCGGTCGCCGCCTGCTCTCCTGGGCGCGGGCCGCGGGGTTCGGTGACGTCACGCCCGGCGCCTCCGCCTGGTGCTACGCCACCGACGAGGACCGCCGCTGGTGGGGGACCATGTGGTCGGAGCGCATCGTCGCCTCCGAGATGGCCCGGCAGATCCTCGCCGCCGGCACCGCCGCCCCCGCCGACCTGCAGCGCCTCTCCGCCGGCTGGCTCCGCTGGGCCGACGCGCCCGACGGCTGGTTCGCCATCCTGCACGGCGAGATCCTCTGCCGTCCCTGACCCGGACGCCAGATCGATAACCGTGGATTATCGGCGTGGTGCGTGACAAGCTGATCCGCATGGAGCTCGACGTCCGTCGGATGACCCTGCGCCTGTTGACGGTGTTCCGGAGTTCACAGCACTCCTACGACTCGACGGACACCTGCCTCGTCGCCGTCGTCCACGACGGCGTCACCGGCCTGGGTGAGGGCACACCGGCCTGGGCGCACGGCGAAACCGTCGAGCAGGTCGTCGCGGCGGTCGCCGAACACGGCAGAGACGTCCTCGGCCCGGACCTGTCCGATCCGGACCGGGTCCTGGACCGGGTGGCCGACTGGGACGGACCGGTCGGCGCGCGGATGGCACTCGACGGCGCGGTGCACGACTGGGTGGGCCGGTCCGCCGGCGTGCCGACATGGCAGTTGTACGGCGTACCGCGCACCATGCCCGAGCCGACCGGGTACACGATCGGGCTCGGCAGCGTCGCGCAGACCCTGGAGCTGGTCGCGAACGCGCCGCCGGTCGGCGCGTTCAAGATCAAGGTGCGCGGCGCCGAGGACCTCGACCGGCTGGCCGCCGTCCGCGCGGTCACCGACCTGCCGGTGCGGATCGACCCCAACGAGGCGTGGGACCTGCGGACCGCGCAGGAACTGACCCCGGCCCTGCGTGCCCTCGACATCCAGCTCGTCGAGCAGCCGTTCCCGAGAGACGCGGTCGAGGCGTACCGCCGCTACCGTGAGCTGCCCGACCGGCTGCCGGTCTTCCTGGACGAGGGCTGTACCGACGTGGACAGTGCCCGGGCAGCCGCCGGCCTGGCCGACGGGGTGGTGGTCAAGCTGGCCAAGTCCGGTGGGGTGCGGGCCACCCGACGGGTGATGGAGGCCGCCCGCCAGGCGGGTCTGTCGGTGATGCTCAGCTGCAACTGCGAGTCGGAACTCGCGTTGAGTCAGGCCGCCCTGCTGGCGCCGCTGGCCGACCGCATCGACATCGACAGCCAGTTCCTGCTGCGTGATCCCCCGTTCCGGGGCCTGGGCCTCGACCAGGGGCGGATCGTCCTCGGCGACGCCCCAGGGCTGGGTGTGCTGCCGTCCGACCAGCACGCCGTCGGCGTCGTCGACCCGTCGACCGGAGTCGGCGTCCGGTCCGGCGGCGGGTCGGCCGACTGATGACAGCACCGGCCACCCCCCGCGCGGCCGCAGACACCCGTCGCTGGCCGGCACCGGGCGGGCGCGCCTTCACCCGCGCCCAGTGGGCCGTGCTGATCGGCGGATTCCTGGTCAACGTCGGCTCGTTCTCGATCTATCCGTACCTGGCTGTGCTGCTGCGGGAACGCCTGGACGTGGGCATGGCGCAGGTCGGGGTGGTGCTCGGGTCGGCGACCCTGGTGCAGTTCGCCAGTGCTCCGGCGACCGCCGCGGTGGCCGAGCGGATCGGCCTGAAACGGTCCCTGGTCGCCGCGCTGCTGCTGTACAGCCTCGGTGGGGCGGCGTTCCTCGCGGGACAGCAGGTCCCGATGCTCACCGTCGTGGGCCTGCTGCTCATCTCCGGCGGCGGATCACTGTACTCGCCGGCGTACCGCAGCTATCTGCTGCACGACGTGGGCGACGAGCAGCGACCCCGGCTGGTGTCGGCGGGCAACGCTGCAGGCAACCTCGGCATCGCGGTGGGGCCGGTGGTGGGGGCGTTGTTCGTGCACCGTCCGGCCGTGATGTTCGCTGCCGTGACGACGGTGTACGCCGGTGTGGCGCTCGGTCACGTCTTTCTCCGCCGGGAGCGGCGGGTCGCCGACGCACCACCGGTGGAGCCGTTCCGGCGGATGCTGCACGGGGTGGCGGTGCTGCCGTTCGTCGTCACCGCCGTGTCGTTCTACGTGCACATGCAGTTCTACCAGTACCTCTCCAGCTACGCCCAGGGCCGGATGGCGACCCTGTTGTTCGGGGCGGCGATGATGGGCTACTCGCTCGGCCTGGTGGTGGTACAGCCCATGGTCGCCGAGCGGGTGGGGAGGATGAGCTACCCGGCGGCGATGGCTATCGGATTCGGTGCCCTGGCGACCGGGATGGCCGCGTTCGCAGGTGGAAACGGTCCGGCGGTCGTCGGCGGGGTCGCCGCGATCAGCGTCGGCAGCGCCGTGTTGTTCCTCAAAAACGACCTCGAAGCGTTGGCGGGGTCGAGAAGGTCGGCGACGGTGGCCTTCGGTCAGCAACGGCTCGCGGTCGGGGTCGGTTCGTTCCTCAGCGGCGTCGCCGGGGGCAGTGTGTACGGGGCGTTCGAACGCGGCGGGTTCCTGCCCGGCTTCTGGCTGTTCGTCGCGGCCCAGTGCGTCGTCCTTCCGGTGCTGGTGCTCACTGTCGGGCGATGGCTGGGACGCCGCGTACCGCCGCAGGGTTCCTAGCCGCGCTCATCCGGCCGACGCGGTCCGGTCGGTTGCGGTCCGGTCAGTTCCTGGGCCGGCGGTGACGGCGGCGGGGCGCAGGTCCTGGCTGGCTGACGGCGGATGGGCACGTCGCGCCCACGGCATGGTCGACCAGGGCGGGGCCAGCTCGTCGAGAGAGGCGATCTCCACCGGCTCCAACGTCTCCATGTCGAGGGCTTCGCGGTGGCGGGCGAAGACCTTGTCGACGTACCGATGGCCGGTGTCGGCTCCGATCAGCAGATGCACCCGTTCCGGGTGGCGTCGGGCCTCCCACCGCGCTGCGAGGTACGCCGCGCCGGTGGAGAGGCCGGCGAAGACCGCATGAGACCGCATCAGCGCGATGGTGCCGGCCATGGCATGGCGGAAGCCGATCCAGTGCACCTGGTCGTACAGTTCGTGGCGGATGTTGTCGAAGGGGATGGCGCTGCCGATCCCGGCGATGATCGCGTCCGGATCCGGAAACTGTTCGCTGCCGAAGCTGACGCTGCCGAACGGTTGGACCCCCACGAGTCGGGTCGACGGCTCGTGGGAGCGAATCGGCTGGATCAGCCCGGCGCTGGACGCGCCGGTGCCGACGCTGGCGACGACGGTCAGCGGGACCTGGGGTACGGCGGCCCGGACGAGGGCCGCCAGTTCGGCGTAGCCGAGTCGGTGTAGCGGGTCGTGGTACTGGCGCATCCAGTGCATGCCGGGGTTGGCACCCAGCAACTCCTTTACCAGCGCCACCCGTCGGTGCTGGTCCAGTCGCAGATCGCTCTCGACGGGCATCTGGTGCACGGTGGCGCCGAGGATCTCCAGCTGCGACCGGATGGTCGGGGTCACCGTGGTCGAGGCGACGATGTGGCAGTGCAGTCCGTACCGGTGACAGGCCATGGCCAGCGCGAGGGCGTAGATGCCGCTGGAGCTGTCGACGAGAGTGTCGCCGGGGCGGACGGTCCCCGCCGCCAGCAGCGCCCGTACCGCGCCGAGGGCGGCGTAGACCTTCAGAGTTTCGAACCGGGCCAGGACCATGGTGTCCGACAGGCGGATGAGGCTCGGTGCCTTGATGGCGTCGGTGACGTGCGAGTGCACCGGTGGCGGGGTCGTCGACGGGCCCGTGGACGGCATGGGCTGATCGCTCCTCTGACGTTTGTCGCATTGTCCCTGGTGGATGTGCGTGTCTTGGTGGAAGGCTCCTGTCGATCCGGTGTGGAGGCGTGTCGAGTTGTTCTGCTGACAGGTTGGTCGCGCCGGAAGGCGGATTGGTTCCTGTGCTCTACCCCGTTGCGTGAGTGGTCAGTTTTCTTCGATCAACGGGGAACTTCCGTACATCGTCGAGCGACCTGTAAGGCGTCAGTCGTCGCGCGAGTTCGGAGCTGCCGATGGAGTGGTTTGCAGACGACGGGTTCTGGGTGGACTTCGCTGGCGCGTTGTTCGCCCCGCACCGTCAGCAGGAGGCCCGGAGCTGGGTGGCGACCTCTCCGCTGTTGGAGGTCACGGCTGGGACCAGCGTGCTCGACCTCGGCTGCGGTCCGGGCACCTACGCCGTCCCGCTCGCCGCACGCGGTGCCCGGGTCACCGGGGTGGACCTCAGCGCGGCGATGCTGGACCGTGCCGACCGGGCCAGTGCCCAGGCCGGCGTGCCGGTACGTCTGGTCCGTGCCGACATGCGGGAGTTCGTGGAACGGGACCGCTACGACCTGATCATCAGTATGTACACCTCGTTCGGGTACTTCACCGATCCGGCGCAGAATCAGCTCGTGCTGCGCAATGCCTGGCAGAGCCTGGTGCCGGGCGGTCGCCTGCTGCTGGACCTGTTCAGCAAGGAGATCTTCGCCCGGTGGGCGGGAACCCCGAAAATCGTCGAGGTGGACGGCGGATACCTGGTCATGCGGGATACCGTCCTGGACGACTGGACCCGGTTCCGCAGCGACTGGACCCTGATCCGGGGCGACACCGCCCGGCACGCGTACTTCGAACAGTTCGTCTACAGCGCCGCCGAGATCCGCGCCATGCTGGATACCGCCGGATTCACCGGCATCACCTGCTTTGGCGGCTTCGCCGGTGAACCGTACGACAATCACGCGCAGCGGCTGATCGTGCAGGCGAGCCGTCCCGTGCAGGCGACGCGTCCCCGGCGGGCCGAGGAGGCGGGGACGTGACCATCGTGTCGCTGGAGTCGCTGACGTTCGGCCTCACCCGGCTGCGTGACGCCGCCGCCGAGGGCGGACACCGGCTGTGCCTGCTCACCGGTGACCGGTCGGTCTACGCGTACGAACTCGACCGGCTCGGACCCGACGACGTGACGGTGATCGACGTCGACACCACCGATGTGGCCGCCTGTGCCGCCGCCCTTGACCGACTGCCCGACCTCGCCGGCCTGGTCAACTCGACCGATACGTGGATGTTGCCCGGGGCGACGTTGGCGGCCCGGTACGGCCTGGCCACGCTCGGGCCACAGATGGCGCGGAGATTACGGGACAAGGCGCAGGTCCGTACTTTGCTGCACCGGGCCGGGCTCAGCCGCGCCGACGCGCTCCGCGTGGAGCCCGCCGGAGAGGCGGTTGTCGGAGCGGTCGCGGCGACCGGCTACCCGGTGATCGTCAAGGACTCGGCGGGTACCTCGTCCCGGTCGGTGTGGCTGGTCCGCGACGACGCCGAACGCGACCGGACCGCCCGCCAGGTCGCCGACGCCGCCCTGATTGGTCGACACCTGGTGGTCGAACCGTACTTCCCGGGCCCGGTGTACAGCGCCGAGACCGTCAGCTGGCGCGGGCACACCAGACTGCTCGGGATCGCCGTGCACATCCACACCCCCGAGCCGGTCCGTCGGGAGGAGGCCGTCGCTTTTCCAGTCGCGCTCCCGCCGGCCGAGTCGGACCGGCTGGCGACCTGGATCGGCGAGGTCCTCGCCGCGGTCGGATTCACCGACGGCGTGGCACACACCGAGTTCGCCCACACTCCGGCCGGCCCGGAGGTCGTGGAGATCAACGGCCGGATCGCCGGCGCGGTCATCGGGGAGATGATGTGCCGGTCGCTCGGAGTGAACGTGTACGCCGCGGTGACCGACATCGCGCTCGGCCGCCGGCCCCGGCTGCTCGACGCCCCACTGGGCGCCGACCGTGGCTACGGCATGACGTTCCTGCACCCACCAGCGCCGGGCCGACTCGCCGGCTGGCGCGGACCCGAGCGGCTACCGCTGTTCCCCGGGGGCCCGGAGTTTTTTCCGACCGCCCAGGCCGGTGACCGGATCGTCCACCTCGCCGACCAACGCGGCTGCACCGCCCTGGTGATGGCCGAGGGGTCCACCGCCGAGATCGGCCTCTACCACTCGCTGGCCGCCGCCGGCACCGTCACCCACGAGATGCGACCGCTGGACTGAAGACCCGGACAGGAGCCCCATGAGCACGTACGGACCGGAGACCTACGGCGACCGCAACGCCGACGTCTACGACGAGTGGCACGCCGACCTTGACCCGACCGACGTCGTCGACTGCCTGGCCGACCTGATCGGGCACGGTCCGGTCGGCCCGGTCCTCGAACTGGCCGTCGGCACCGGCCGGGTCACGATCCCGTTGGCGGGTCGAGGAATCGATCTGCGGGGCATCGACGCTTCCGAGGCGATGGTGGCCCGCATGCGGGCCAAACCGGGCGGTGACCGGATTCCTGTCACCATCGGCGACATGGCCGACGTCGATCCCGGCACCGACGATCAGTTCGCCATGGTGTTCGTCGTCTTCACCACCTTCTTCTTCCTGATGACCCAGGAGGACCAGGTACGGTGCTTCGCCAACGTCGCCCGGCGGCTGCTGCCCGGCGGGCTGTTCGTGCTGGAGTGTCTGGTGCCCGACCTCGCCCGCTACCAGCGGCAGCAGAGCGTCGACGCCCACCGCGTCGACCACGACCACGTCCGCCTGGTCGCGGTCCGCCACGACCCCGTCGACCAGCGTTTCGACGGACAGCACATCCTGATCAGCAACGACGGCATGCGGCTTGCCCCGGTGTCGATGCGCTACGCCTGGCCCTCCGAACTCGACCTGATGGCCCGCCTCGCCGGCCTGCGCCGTCGACACCGGTGGGGTGGCTGGCGTCGGCAGCCCTACCTCGGCACCGGCACCCACGTCACCGTCTACGACAAGCCGGCCGGGCCGGACGCGTGACGTCAAGACCGGTCGGTGCCGCCGAGGTCGATGGCGGGGGTCGCCGCGAGCAACGCCCGGGTGTACGGGTGGCGCGGGTCGCCGGTGACCTGCCCGGTCGGTCCCTGTTCGACGATGCGGCCGTGCCGCATGACCGCGACGCGGTTGGCGAGTTGCCGGACGACGGCGAGGTCGTGGGAGATGAACAGGCAGGCCAGACCGAGCCGGTCGCGCAGATCGCACAGCAGATTGAGGATCTTCGCCTGCACCGATACGTCGAGCGCGGTGACGGGTTCGTCGCACACCAGCAAGCGTGGTCCCAGCGCCAGCGCGCGGGCGATCGCCACCCGTTGCTGCTGACCGCCGGACAGCTGCCGGGGCCGGCGTCCGCCGACCGCAGGACCGAGCCCGACGAGGTCGAGCAGCTCGTCCACCCGTGCGGCGCGGGACCGGCCGTTGCCGATCCGGTGGATGTGCAGTGGCTCGGCGAGGGCCTGGCGCACCGTCTGAGCGGGGCTGAGGGTCAGGTACGGGTCCTGGAACACCATCTGGACCTGTCGCCGGTGTGCCCGCAGCGCGCGACCGCGCAGGGCGTGGACGTCGGCGCCGTCGAACCGCACCGATCCGGCCCGGGGCCGGTGCAGTCCGGTGACCACGCGGGCGAGGGTCGTCTTGCCGCAGCCCGATTCGCCGACGAGCCCGACGATCTCGCTGGCGGCGACCCGGAGCGTGACGTCCTCGACCACACTCTGCCGGCCCCGGCCGTGCCGCCGGGGGTGGTCGGCGGTGAGCTGTTCGATCTGCAGCATCGGTCAGCTTCCGTCCAGATCGCCGAGTGCCAGAAGGGGCGGCGACGCTCCGGCCGCACGGGTACGGGGGCACGCCGACCGGTGCGCCGGGCCGGGTTCCACCGGCAGCAGAGTCGGCTGCTCGTGCCCACATCCGGCTACGGCGATCGGACACCGGGGAGCGAACGCGCAACCTGACGCGTCGTCCGGCCCGGCACCGGAGCGTCCCGGCATGGTGCGGAACCGGGTGCCCGGTGCCACACCGGGACGCGGCACGGCGTCGAGCAGACCCCGGGTGTACGGATGGTCGGGGTGACGGACCACGGAGTCGAGCGGCCCGTACTCCACGATCCGGCCGGCGTACATCACGGCCACGGCGTCGGCCAGCCGGGTGACCACCGCCAGGTCGTGGCTGACGACGACCATGGCCATGCGCAACTCGTCGTGGAGCTGCCCGAGCAGGTCGAGCAGCCGTGCCTGGACGGTGACGTCGAGCGCGGAGGTCGGTTCGTCGGCGACGAGCAGCTCCGGCTCACCCGCGATCGCGACGGCGATCTGGACCCGTTGCCGCATTCCGCCGGAGAGCTGGTGGGGATACTGGCCGGCGACCGTCGCCGGGTCGGGCAGACCGGCCAGGCGCAGCAGCTCCTCGCTGATCCGGCGGACCGCGGATCGCCGACCCCGGCCGCCCGCGTTGCGGACCGCCTCGTCGACGTGCGCACCGATGCTGCGCAGCGGATCGAATACGGCGAGACTGTCCTGGAAGACCACCCCGACCCGGCGGCCGTTGACGTGGCGGCGTTGCTGAACAGTGAGTCCGACGAGTTCACGTGCCTCGGATCCGGTCCGCAGCAGCGCGGAACCGGTGACGAACGCGTCCGGGTCCAGCAGACCGAACGGCGCCAACGCCGAGGTGGTCTTGCCGCTGCCGGATTCGCCGACGATCGCCAGCGTCTCGCCGCGGCGTACCGCGTAGGAGACGTCGGCGACGGCGCGTCGGATGCCGCCGTCGCGTGGATAGGCGACGGACAGGTGGCGCACCCGCAGCAGCATGTCGTCGTCGACCGTGGTCCTCGACTCGGCTGATCTCCTCGACTCGGCTGTGGCCGGCGTTCCGGGTGCCGGTCGCCGGGGGCGCGGCAAGCGCAGCCGGGACGGAAGGACCCAGCGCAGCACCGACGGCCGTTCGTCGCCGACCGCCAGCCGTTCGCCGAGCAGGTTGCTCGCGAACACGACGGCGGTGATCGCAATGCCGGGCGGGTAGGCCAGCCACCAGGCCGAGGCCAGGTAGGGCCGGCCTTCGATGAGCATCTGGCCCCACTCCGCCTGCGGTGGTGGGATGCCGAGGCCGAGAAAACTCAGCGTGGCGACGCCGAGCACGATGGAGCCGACGTCGGTGCTGGCGTAGACCAGGCACGGGGCGAGGGCGGGCGGCAGCAGATGACGGCCGATGACGCGCACCGGGCCGGCGCCGAGCAGCCGTAGCGCGTCCAGGTGCGGGCTGGCCCGTAGACCCGCGACGCGGGCGCGGGCGATCCGGGCATAGGGGGCCCACGCCCACAGCGACATCGCGACGACGAGATTCTCCACACCGGGGCCGCGTATGCCGATGACCGCCAGCGCCACCAGCATTCCCGGCAACGAGACCGCCATGTCGACGATCCGGGCGACGATCCGGTCGACCCAGCCCCCAAGGTATCCGGCGACGGTGCCGGCGAGCACCCCGACGGTCATCGAGACCGCCAGGACCGCCGCCGTGACGGCGAGTGAGATTCGTGCGCCGTGCAGGAGTCGGCTGAGCTGGTCGCGGCCGAGCTGGTCAGTGCCGAGCGGATGGTCCGCCGATGGTGGCAGCAGGCTGGCCGCCAGATCGTTGGCCGCCGGGTCGGCCGGTGCCAGCGCCGGTGCCAGCAGCCCCACGACCGCGAACCCGGCCAACGGCAGGCCGACCAGCGCCGTCCGGACCGGCGCGGGGATCTTCCGCCTACCGCGTACGACCGTCATCCGGTCTCCGACTTGGCCCGGTGCGGGTGCCCGCCGCCCCGACTCCACGAGGACGCCGTGACGTCGGTGTTGACACCGGAGGTCCGACGGGACCGGGGATCAACGAGGACCTGCGCGACGTCGGCGAGCCGGTTGGCCAGGATGAAGCCTCCGCCGAGCACGAGCGCGCTGGCCTGCAGAGCTGGGACGTCCCGGGTGGCGGCCGCGTGGACGAAGTACGCCCCGAGACCGGGCCAGCCGAAGATCTGTTCCACCACGACCGTGCCGACCAGCAGGCCGCCGACGATCATCCCGGCGACGGACAGGATCGGCCCGGCCGCGTTCGGCAGCCCGTCGCGAAGCACGATCGACAGTGGCCCGCTGCCCCGGGCCATCGCCGCCAGTACGTACGGCCGGTCGATCGCTTCTCGTAACGTGACCGCCACCACCCGGCTGAGCACTCCGGCCGCCGGCAGCCCGAGCACCGCCATCGGCATCACCCAGGTCGAGGGACCGGCCATGCCTGACGTCGGCACCAGTTGCCACCGTAGGGCCAGCAGCAGAACCAGGAGGTAGCTCAGCCAGAACGCCGGCACCGACGTCGCCAGCAGCGCCCCGACCCGCAGGACCCCGCGCAGCGGCCCCCGCCCGGCCACCGCCCCGGCGACTCCGACGGTCATCCCGACCACGACGGCCACCACGACCGATCCCGCCACCAGGCCCGCCGTCACGGTCAGCCGGTCGGCGATCTCGGGGCCGATCGGCAGATTCGTCCGCAGCGACAGTCCGAAGTCGCCGGTGCTCGCGTCAGCCAGCCAGCGCAGGTACCGTACCGGGGCGGGAGCGTCCAGCCCCAGTTCGGAGCGGACGGCCTCGACCTGCTCTGGCGTCGCCGGCCGGCCGGCCCGGGTGGCCGCCAGCACTGCGGCGGGATCGCCACGGGCCAGCAGCACCAGCGCGAACGTTCCGGCCGACAGCGCGAGCAGCACACCGACGGTGTCGACGGTCCACCGTAAGAGGTGGCCGTCGACGGACCGTGGCCGCAGGGACGCGCTCACCCGACGGTGACCCCGGTCAGTTCGAGATCCACGTCGGTGGGCGGCACCGCGAAGCCGTTCACCTCGTCGCGCACCGCCCAGAGCCGGGGCCGGTACACCAACGGGACGAACCCGGTGTCGGCGGCCACCGCCTCGTAGAGGTCCTGATAGGCCTCGGTGCGAGCGGCTGGGTCGGCGGCGAACAGCGCCTTGTCGACCAGGTCCTCGATGGTCGGCGTCACCCACAGTGGCGCCCGCGCCCCGTTGGTGAACAGGGACACGACCGAGCTGGACGGGTCGTACGGTGCGCCGAGGGTCTCGAAGAAGGTCAGATCGTACCTGCCTTCGGCGCGTTCGTCGTAGTAGACGGCGGCATCGACCGGGACCAGTTCCACGCCGATCCCCACCTCCTGCAGGGCGTCGGCGATCGCGGCGGCCATGGTGCGCGGATCGAGCTGCCCCTCTGCCGGTGCGGCGGGAATGAGCAGCCGCAACGACAGCGGCTCCCCGTCGCGGGTCCGGATCTCCCCTTCGCGGAGGTAGCCGGCGGCGTCGAGTACCTCCTCTGCGGCAGCCCGGTCGAAGGCGACCGGCAGATCCGTCCCGGAGTCCGGCACGTTCGGCGGGAACACCCGGCGGGCCGGTTCCGCATGGCCCAGGAACAACGCGGTCGCCAGGGCCTCGGTGTCGATCGCCCGGCTGACGGCTTCCCGCACCGCCCGGTCGCCGGCGGGGCCTTCGGGGTTGAACCCGAGCAGGATCGAGACGTCGGCCGCGCCGGTGAGCAGTCGTACGCCGGCCCGCTCGCGCAAGGACTGCGCCTCTACCGGCGTGATCGGGGCCAGGTAGGCACCGCCGATCAGATCGATCTCCCCGTTGGTGAGCGCGTCGACGCGGGCCTGCGAATCTGGGATCACCTTGAACTCGAGCCGCTCCAGACTCGGCTTCGGCCCCCAGTAGTCGTCGTTGCGCTCCAGCACTGTGCCGGTGGCGCCGTTGGACACCAGTATCCACGCTCCGGTACCTACCGGGTCCTGAAAGGTGCCGTCGGTGCCGGCGGACTGCGGGCTGAGTAGCCGGACGGGACGGACGATCGACATCTCCTGCAGCAGCGGCTCGTACGGTTCGGACAGGGTGAGTACGACGGTGTCCGGGTCCGGGGCGTCCACAGCGGAGACGATCTGCGAGGCCCGGATGAACGAGAAGCGTTCGTTGCCCACCCACCGGTCGAAGTTCCACTTGACGGCCGCGGCGTCGACCGGCGTTCCGTCGGTGAAGTGCACGTCGTCGCGTAGGTCGAAGCTCACCTGCCGGCCGTCCGGTGTCACCGTCCAGGACTCGGCCAGGCCCGGCTCCAGCTGCCCGTCCTCGCCGTAGCTGACCAGCGGCTCGTAGATGGCGTCGAGGAGCAAGAAGTTGCCGGTGAACGCGTGCGGGTCCAGTGCACCCGACTCGGTGCCCAACCCGATCCGCAACGTCGTCGAGGTGGTGCCACCACCGGAGTCCGCGCTGCAGGCTGTGGTGAGTCCGATCGACGCGGCGAGGACGGCGGCAAGCATGCGGGGTCGCGGCACGAGGACTCCAGATAGATGTAGGTCGATAATACGTCCTGGCGTTCGATAGGAGTAGTCGGCGCGATGGCCTCGCTGGTTCCCGGCACACTCGTGCCGATGTTGCGGGCCGGTGGACAGTCGGTGCCGGATCGTCGTAAGCCCGGGCGACGGCGAGGACGACGGCGAGCAGTTCGGCGGGCGGGAGCGTGTCGTCGACCCGGCCGGCGGCCTGGGCCTCGGCCAGGGCGGCCAGCTTGCGTCGCGTCGTCTGGTGGTTCTGCTCCATCCGGGCGAGCTCGCCGGGACGTTCGAGGGTGTGCCACTGCAGCAGTCGGAGCAGGTCCGGGTGCGCGACGCCGAAGTCGAAACCGAGTGGCCCGCCATCGCCGGCCAGCATCTCCTCGCCACCTCGGGGCACGGCCCGTACGCCGATCAGGTCGCACTCGGCGCGGTCATCCTCGCGGTCGAGGACGGCGGCCCGGCATCGCCGCCGTCGGTGGTCGCCGCCGCCGTCGCCAGAGCGGTCCGTGCTCGCCGGCCACGGACCCGCTACCCCGTCGGCCGTGGCGCGAAGGTGATCCTGGCGGCCCGGCGAATTTTGCCCGACCGTGGCTTCGACTGCTTCATCCGTACCATGCTGCGCACCCTCGCCCGGGTCGTCGCCAGGCGCGACACCGGCCAGGGCCGGCTCGTCGGAAATCGCGCCTGAATCGCGCAACTTCAAGGAACACTGTCGATGCTGCCGGTGCCACGATCACCGGATGAGCTTCGTCGTGCCCGTCGACCGCTGGACCCTCGCCCGGACGGCGCTGAGTGTCTCCTCCGACCGATTCCGATCACTGCTGACAGTCGACAGTGAGCCGGAGGCGATGGCGACCCGCGACTGGACGGTGTCGGACACCGCCGCGCATGTGGTGAGCATCGCGATGCTGTACGTCACCCTCGTCGAGGGTGACGAGCCGCCGCTGCAGATCCCCGACATCCGTGCGGCCCTGTCCGCCGCGAACGTCGACACCGTCGCCGACGTCAACGATTACGTGCTGCGGCACTTCACCGAACGCGACCCGGCTCGCCTCGCCGAGCTGCTCGGCGAGGCGACCGACGCGGTCCTCGCGGCGACCACCCGGCTGCCGCCGGAGAAGACCGTCCAGTGGCTGGGTGACGCGCGGGTGCCGATCGCCGGCATGGTGGCGCACCTGGTCAACGAACTGCTGGTGCACGGCTGGGACATCGCCCGGGTGTTGCGCCGCCCCTGGTCGATGCCCGACGACTACGCGTCGCTGTACTTCGACCAGTTCTTTCTCGGCATGCTGCACCACGACTACGGCGTCCTGCTGGACACCTCGCGGGCAATGCCGAAACGGCCGATCGCGGTGCAGTTCCGTTCCGCGTACACCCCGACCGCGACCGTCGTGCTCGGTGACGGACGGATCCGGCTCGCCCCACCGGACGATCCGGTCGACGTTCGGCTGCGGTTCCGTCCGGCCCGGTTCAACCTGATGCTGTTCGGTCGGACCGGTCCCGCCGTCGCCGCGATGCGTCGCGACGTCGTCGTCGGCGGGCCGCGACCGTGGCGCCTGCCCGCCTTCCTGCGTGTCGTTCACATGCCGAACGCGCGCTACGCTCCCGCCGCACCGTAGGTTGGGCCGCACCGGGCGGCATCTGTCGGCGGGGTGTGGCAGCATCGCGCGGGTGACCGGCAGCATGAGACAGGAGCAGCACCTGGGCGACCTGGCGCTGCTGCGCCGGGTGCGCGACCGGATCGACCGGGAGTACGCCCGGCCACTCGACGTCGAGGCCCTGGCCCGTGGCGTGCACATGTCGGCCGGGCACCTCAGCCGCGAGTTCCGGCGCGCGTACGGCGAGTCGCCGTACGCGTACCTGATGACCCGGCGCATCGAACGCGCGATGGCGCTGCTGCGCCGGGGCGACCTGAGCGTCACCGACGTCTGTTTCGCGGTCGGCTGTTCCTCGTTGGGCACCTTCAGCACCCGGTTCACCGAGCTGGTCGGCGTCCCGCCCAGCGTCTACCGGCGCCGGGCCGGCTCCGCCCGCCCGGAGATGCCCGCCTGCCTGGCAAAACAGGTCACCAGACCGATCAGGAATCGAGAAGCACGGCCCCCGGCGGCGCGACTAGCGTGACCGCCATGGACATCACGATTCACTCCAGCTTCCTGCCGCACGCCGACGCCGCCGCCGCGTTGGCCTTCTGGCGCGACCTGCTCGGCTTCGAGCTGCGCCTCGACGTCGGCTACGACGGAATGCGCTGGCTCACTGTCGGCCCGGTTGACCAGCCCGGCACCGCGATCGTGCTGCACCCGCCGGGTGTCGACCCCGGCATCACCGACGACGAGCGCCGTACCATCACCGAGATGATGGCCAAGGGCACCTATGCCGGCATCCTGTTGGCCACCAGCGACCTCGACGGGGTCTTCGATCGGCTGCAGGCCGGCGACGCGGACATCGTCCAGGAGCCAACCGAGCAGCCGTACGGGGTCCGCGACTGCGCCGTGCGGGACCCCGCCGGCAACCTGATCCGCATCCAGCAGACTCGATAGATTGGGAATCCGATGAGCAGGGCCACCGCGTCGGGGGAGCGGCCGTCCACCCCGCACCCCGCCGACAGTCACGACCTGATCCGGGTGCACGGCGCGCGGGTGAACAACCTCAAGGACGTCAGCGTCGAGATCCCGAAACGCCGGCTGACGGTGTTCACCGGGGTCTCCGGTTCGGGCAAGAGTTCGCTGGTGTTCGGCACGGTCGCCGCCGAGTCGCAGCGCCTGATCAACGAGACGTACAGCGCCTTCGTGCAGGGGTTCATGCCGACGCTGGCCCGGCCCGAGGTCGACGTGCTCGACGGGCTGACCACGGCGATCATCGTCGACCAGGAGCGGATGGGCGGTGATCCGCGGTCCACGGTCGGCACCGCCACCGACGCCAACGCGATGCTGCGGATCCTGTTCAGCCGGCTCGGGCAGCCGTACGTCGGCCCGCCCAACGCGTTCTCCTTCAACCTCGCCTCGGTGCGGGCCAGCGGGGCGATCACCGTCGAACGCGGCGCCAGCAAGACCACCAAGCAGACCTTCACCCGGCTGGGCGGCATGTGCCCGCGCTGCGAGGGCCGGGGGTCGGTCACCGACTTCGACCTGACCGCGCTGTACGACGACAGCAAATCGCTCAACGAGGGCGCGCTGACCATCCCCGGCTACAGCGTCGACGGCTGGTACGGGCGAATCTTCAGCGGCTGCGGCTTTTTCGACCCGGACAAACCAATCCGTAACTTTACCAAGTCGCAGCTGCACGACCTGCTCTACAAGGAGCCGACCCGGATCAAGGTCGACAACATCAACGTGACGTACGAGGGCCTGATCCCGCGGATTCAGAAGTCGTTCCTGGCCAAGGACGTCGACGCGATGCAGCCGCACATCCGGGCGTTCGTGCAACGGGCGATCACCTTCACCACCTGCCCGGACTGCGCCGGCACCCGGCTGAACGAGGCGGCCCGGTCGTCGAAGATCAACGGGATCAACATCGCCGACGCCTGCGCGATGCAGATCAGCGACCTCGCCGAGTGGGTCCAGGATCTGACCGAGCCGTCGGTCGCCCCGCTGCTGACCGCGCTGCGGCACACCCTCGACTCGTTCGTCGAGATCGGCCTCGGCTACCTTTCCCTGGACCGCCCGGCCGGCACCCTGTCCGGCGGCGAGGCGCAGCGCACCAAGATGATTCGGCATCTCGGGTCGTCGTTGACCGACGTCACCTACGTCTTCGACGAGCCGACCATCGGGCTGCACCCGCACGACATCACCCGGATGAACAACCTGCTGCTGCGGCTGCGGGACAAGGGCAACACGGTGCTGGTCGTCGAGCACAAGCCGGAGACGATTGCGATCGCCGACCACGTCGTCGACCTCGGTCCCGGTGCGGGCACCGCCGGCGGCGAGGTGATGTTCGAAGGCACCGTGGACGGGCTGCGGGCCAGCGTCACCGTGACCGGCCGCCACCTTGACGACCGGGCCAGCCTGAAGAAGTCAGTCCGCGAGCCCACCGGCACGCTGAAGATCCGTGGCGCGAACGCCAACAATTTGCGCGACGTCAACGTCGACGTCCCGCTCGGCGTGCTGGTCGTGGTCACCGGCGTCGCCGGCTCCGGCAAGAGCTCGCTGCTGCACGGGTCGACCCCGGCCGACGCGGGGGTGGTGTCGATCGACCAGACCGGCATCCGTGGCTCACGGCGCAGCAACCCGGCGACGTACACCGGGCTGCTCGACCCGATCCGCAAGGCGTTCGCGAAGGCCAACGGGGTCAAGCCGGCGCTGTTCAGCGCCAACTCCGAAGGCGCCTGCCCGACCTGCAACGGTGCCGGGGTCATCTACACCGACCTGGCGATGATGGCCGGCGTCGCCACTGTCTGCGAGGACTGCGAGGGGCGGCGGTTCCAGTCGGCGGTGCTGGAGTACCACCTCGGCGGTCGGGACATCAGCGAGGTGCTGGCGATGTCGGTGGCCGAGGCCGAGGAGTTCTTCGTGGCCGGCGATGCCCGCACCCCGGCCGCGCACGCCGTCCTGCGTCGGCTCGCCGACGTCGGGCTCGGCTACCTCACCCTCGGTCAGCCGCTCACCACCCTGTCCGGCGGCGAGCGGCAGCGGCTCAAGCTGGCCACCCACATGGCGGAGAAGGGCGGCGTCTACGTTCTCGACGAGCCGACCACCGGCCTGCACCTGGCCGATGTCGAGCAGCTGCTCGGCCTGCTCGACCGGCTGGTCGACGCCGGCAAGTCGGTGATCGTCATCGAGCACCACCAGGCGGTCATGGCGCACGCCGACTGGATCATCGATCTGGGGCCGGGTGCCGGTCACGACGGTGGTCGGATCGTCTTCGAGGGCACCCCGGCCGACCTGGTCGCGGCCCGTTCGACGCTGACCGGCGAGCACCTCGCGGCCTACGTCGGTGGCTGAGCCCCGGCGTGGTCCGGTTCAACTCGGTCGAGTTCGGCGCGGACGCCGCGGGCGGTCGGACCGGTCGCGGTGACCAGCACCGCCGGTCCGCCGGCCAGCGGCAGCCGGGCCGCACCGGGGCCGAGCGGAGCGGCTGCCGGGGGCCCGCCGGCCGCCCACTTCGGCCGGACCGCCAGCACCGAACCGGTCGCCTTCGCTCCGGCGAGCACCGCCGGTCCGGCCCAGCCGTCGGCGTGCGGCCCCACCGCCAGGTCGGTACGCAGCACCGTGCGGCCCGCGTACCGAACTGTGGTGTCGATCCGGGCGTCGCCGGACGGCTCGCCGTCGCGCCCGCAGACCAGCTCCTCCCGCCATACCAGGGCCGCGCCGTCGGCCAGCTCCACCACCGACCGGGACAGGTGGTGGCAGCCGGCGGCGGCGATCAGCGGCTCCGGCAGCCAGCGCAGCTCGCCGCCGGTCGCAACCCGGACCAGCATCTCCAGCGTCGACTGCCGGCCGCCGGGTCCGGGCAACGCCAGCGACGCCGCGACAGTACGCAGACGCACCCGCGCCCCCGGCCCGACCTCGACGTCCAGCCGCAGGTCGTCGCCGCCGAGCGGGCTGGCCGCCGCGCCGACCAGATGCACCTGGACTTCGCCGCCGTCGCCGCCGCCGGCCGCCGACGGACCGGTGCGGCGCAGTACCAGCGGCGGCTCGCCGCGTAGGCGGACCAGCCGGGTGCGCCCGGCGGCGTCGACCTCGGCGACCAGCCGGGCGTGGGCCCGCATCAGCCGGCGACCTCCGCCGGGGTCTGGGCGCGGGTCCGCAGCAGCCCCCGGATCCAGTCGGCCACCGGCGTCGCCGTCCGGTCCTGCACCAGCGACAGGAACACCGTCGGCAGCTCGCCCCGGCGGGCGGCGGCGTCGCGCTCCATCACCGACAGGTCGGCGTTGACCAGCGGCGCCAGGTCCGTCTTGTTGATCACCAGCAGGTCGGCGGTGCTCACTCCCGGCCCGCCCTTACGGGGCACCTTGTCGCCGCCGGCCACGTCCACCACGAAGATCTGCCGATCGATCAGGCCCCGACTGAACGTGGCGGTCAGGTTGTCCCCGCCGCTCTCCAGCAGCACCAGATCGAGGGTGCCCAACTGGTCGGACAGGTCCTCGATGGCGTCGAGGTTGGCGGAGATGTCGTCGCGGATCGCGGTGTGCGGGCAGCAGCCGGTCTCCACCGCCCGGACCCGCTCCGCCGGCAGTACGCCGTTGCGCAGCAGGAAGTCGGCGTCCTCGGTGGTGTAGATGTCGTTGGTGACCACGGCCAGCCGCAGCTCCTCGGCGAGCGCCCGGCACAGCGCGGCGACCAGCGCGGTCTTGCCGGAGCCGACCGGACCGCCGATGCCGATCCGCAGTGCGGGGGAGCCGTCCGGCAGCCGGGGCGGGTGCGGGTCGACCCCCGGATCAGGATGAGTGTGTGGTACCTCCCCGTCGGTGTGCGCGTGCGGTTCGGCGGACCCGCCGTGGACGTGGGTGTGTGGTTCAGGACGCAAAGAGACGCACCTCCCAGGTGGCGTGGTGTTCGGCGTCGACCTCCGGGATCGGGGCCGAGCCGGCAGGCAGGTCGTCGACCGGCCGGTCGGCCAGGGCGGCCGCCCCGGCGGCGACCGCGTCGATGTCCGGCGCGAGCCGGGCAAGCAGGCCGTGCACCGCGTACGGGTCGAGGCCGAGCAGTCGCACGGCGGCGCTGGCCGGTCCGGTGACGGTGGTGTACGCGGCCGCCAGCGCCGCCTCGGCCGGGCCGAGGCCGGCGGCGGCGGCGACCACGCCGAGCGCGACCGGCTGGTGCCGGTCCCGGGGTCCGCCCGCCGGCAGCGCCCAGATGCCGCGTCCGGCGCGCAGCAACGCCCGACCCTGGGCCCGCGACGCGCGGCGCACCGCGGGTGACGGGGTGCGGGCGTCGATGCCTTCGTCGAGCGCGTCCAGCCGGCCAGGGTCGGCCCCGGCGGCGGTCGCCCCGGCGGCGGTCGCGGCTGTTGCAGCCGCGGCGGCGAACGCGGCGGCGGTACGTCCACCGGTGGTGAGCCGGCCGGTCAGGTACGCCGCCACGCCGGCCAGGTCGCGGACCCGACCGGCGACGACGGCCGCCTCCAGCCCGCTGGAGTGGGCGTGCCCGCCGGCCGGCAGCCGGCCGTCGGCCAGCACCAGCAGCGTGGCAAGCCCACTCATCGGCGGGTCCGGACGGGACACGTCATCATCGGCCGGTCGTCAGAACAGGAAGTAGCGCTGCGCCATCGGCAGCTCCGTCGCCGGGGCCGGCTCGACCGTCTCCCCGTCGATGCGCACCGTGAACGTGTCCGCATCGATCTCGATCCGCGGGGTCGCGTCGTTCAGCGGCATGTCCGCCTTGCCCCGCCGCCGGGTGTCAGCGACCGGGGCGAGCCGGCGACGGATGCCGAGCCGGTCACCGAGCAGCGCGTCGATCGCCGCCGGCGCGACGAACGCCAGGCTGGTCGCGGCCGGCACGGCGCCGTACGCGCCGAACATCGGCCTCGGCAGCATCGGCTGCGGGGTCGGGATGGACGCGTTCGCGTCGCCCATCTGCGCCCAGGCGATCATGCCGCCCTTGATCACCAGATGCGGCCGTACGCCGAAGAACGCCGGATCCCACAGCACCAGGTCGGCCAGCTTGCCCGGCTCGACCGAGCCGATCTCGCCCTCGACGCCGTGCGCCACCGCCGGGCAGATCGTGTACTTGGCGACGTACCGCCGGGCCCGCATGTTGTCGGCCGGCCCGTCGCCGGGCAGCGACCCACGTCGGGCCTTCATCACGTGCGCGGTCTGCCAGGTCCGCATGATCACTTCGCCGATGCGGCCCATCGCCTGCGAGTCGGAGCCGATCATCGAGATGGCGCCGAGGTCGTGCAGGATGTCCTCGCCGGCCATCGTGCTGGGCCGGATCCGGCTCTCGGCGAACGCCAGGTCCTCCGGCACGCTCGGGTTCAGATGGTGGCAGACCATCAGCATGTCGAGGTGCTCGTCGAGGGTGTTGACGGTGTGCGGGCGGGTCGGGTTGGTCGACGACGGCAGCACGTTCGGCTCGGCCGCGACCCGCATGATGTCCGGCGCGTGCCCGCCGCCGGCGCCTTCGGTGTGGTACGCGTGGATCGACCGGCCGGCGATCGCGGCCAGGGTGGACTCCACGTACCCGGCTTCGTTGAGGGTGTCGGTGTGGATCGCCACCTGCACGCCGGAGGCGTCGGCGACCCGCAGGCAGGCGTCGATCGCGGCCGGGGTGGTGCCCCAGTCCTCGTGCAGCTTGAACCCGCCGGCACCGCCGCGCAGCTGTTCCCACATGGCTTCTTCGCTGACCGTGTTGCCCTTGCCGAGCAGCAGCACGTTGACCGGCCACGGGTCGAGCGCGGCGAGCATCATGCCCAGGTGCCACGGACCGGGGGTGACCGTGGTCGCCTTGCTGCCCTCGGCCGGCCCGGTGCCGCCGCCCATGATGGTGGTGATCCCGTTCGCGAGGGCGGTTTCCAGCAGCTGCGGGCAGATCAGGTGTACGTGGCTGTCGATCGCCCCGGCGGTGAGGATCTTGCCGTTGCCGGCGATGATCTCGGTGCCCGGTCCGATCACTAGGTCGGGGTGCACCCCGTCCATCGTGTCCGGGTTGCCGGCCTTGCCGATCGCCACGATCCGGCCGTCGCGGAGGCCGACGTCGGCCTTGACGACGCCCCAGTGGTCCAGCACCACCGCGCCGGTGATCACCGTGTCGGGTGCCCCTTCGGCCCGGGTGGCCCGGGACTGGCCCATCGACTCGCGGATCACCTTGCCGCCGCCGAAGACCACCTCGTCGCCGTACGCCGGGGTGCCGTCGCCGCCGGGCGGCGCGCAGCGGTCCTCCTCGACCTCGATCAGCAGGTTGGTGTCGGCCAGCCGGATCCGGTCACCGGTGGTCGGGCCGAGTAGGGCGGCGTACCGCCGTCGGTCCAGGGTGCTCACGCCGTGTCTCCCGTCTCGCCGGTGCCCGCCTGGTCGGCCGGGCCGCGCCCGGTGCCCGCAGCGTCGGCCGGGGCGCGTCCGTCCAGCTCGCCGGCGCATTCGCCGCGCAGCCCGGCGACGATCCGTCGGCCGCCGAACGGCACCAGGGTGACCTCCCGGTCGACGCCGGGCTCGAAGCGCACCGAGGTGCCGGCCGGCACCGCCAGCCGGTGCCCCCACGCGGCGGACCGGTCGAAGTCCAACGCCGGGTTGGCCTCGGCGAAGTGGTAGTGCGAGCCGACCTGCACCGGCCGGTCGCCGGTGTTGACCACCGGCAGGGTCAGCACCGGACGGCCGGGATGGAGGGTGACCGGCCCGTCGCCGGGGATCAGCTCACCGGGAACGACTGTGCCGCCGTCGGTGCCCGACGGCGCGGAAGGTGCAGTCAATCTCGCTCCTAGGAGATCGGCTCGTGTACGGTGACCAGCTTCGTCCCGTCAGGGAAGGTGGCTTCCACCTGCACCTCGGGGAGCATCTCCGGCACTCCGTCGAGCACGTCCTCGCGGCCGAGCACGGTGCGCCCGGCCTCCATCAGCTCCGCCACGCTGCGGCCGTCCCGGGCACCTTCCAACAGGAAGGCGGTGATCACCGCGGTCGCCTCCGGGTGGTTGAGCCGGATGCCCCTCTCACGGCGCTTCCAGGCCACGTCGGCTGCGACGTGGATGAGCAGTCGCTCCTGCTCGTGCCGGGTGAGAAACAAGCCGGACCTCCATGAGCGATCGAGACCTGGGTCGTGGCAGATGCTGGCATTCTGACATTTCAATCACGTTACGTACGCGTATCGGGCTCACTGGGTCGGCGGCGGGACCTGCGGCGGTGGGCGGCGGCGGTCATTCGTGCAGGGCAGCGTTCACCAGGATCGCTACCCCGTCCGGCAACTGGCACTGGACCTGGATTTCCAGCTCCTGCATGCCCTCGACGACCGCGCTGATCGGGCCCGGCTGTTCGGCGGTCGCCTGATACTGCCTGCCGCCGACGTCCCACACCAGGCCACCGTCACGGGCACGTTCGCCAACCAGGACCTCGACGTGCATCTGGGCCTCCGGTTGGCTGTCGAAATGTGGCCGAACAGTCGCCTGAAAGGTGTCGAATCGGCCGAGAAGTTGATAGGTGACCTTGGTGATCTTGTCATTGCTCTGGTTGCTCGGGCATTTGATCACGATTGCGCGCTCGAATCCGGCGCTCTCCCGTAGCTCCCGTGGAAGTTCCACCAAATTGGTGGTGCCAGCGTGGGCTTGGAGTGCGGAAAGATATTCGACCCTGGTCGTGCCTGGGGAGTCGCCTTGGGTGGCGTCGGGCGACGTGGCCGCCGGCACCGTCACTGGGGCGCCAGGGGACGCGGTCGGCGCAGGCGTCTCCTGCTGCCCGACCGGAAAGCGCCAGTCGAACACTGCGACGATCACCCCAAGTATGGCGACCACGAGGCCGGCCAGCGCCAGCCGTTCGGATATTTTCCGCACTGGCCGATGCGGTCGGGAGGGGCCTTCACCTGCAGATTTGCCATTGTCGGGCATGGTTCGTCCATCGGGGTAGCGGAAGATGATTGCGGCAGCATGCCACCATTACCTTACTCGATCAATCAAGTGGATCGGTGGCCCTCCAGGCGTGTCGACAACGGATCGTGTGTGCGCCCATGGGGTCCCCGAGTGATTGTCGAGAGTGCCTGGACGAGGATGTATGGAGGAATCAGATGTCGATTTCCGGAGATAATGCGCCAAAGGCTCCCGGTGCTCGCCGGCCGGGTCAAGTGGCCGGCAGGCTCCAGCGGTTGCTGGTCGCGGGGGCGGTAGTGCTCGCGGCGGCCGCGTTCGTGTTCGCCGCCACGTCGATCGTGATCGCCCTGCGGACGGCGGACCGTGTCGATGCGATGGCAACGTCGGCCGGTGGTGACGAGGAGCCGGGGCCGGGCAGCGCGCCGACGATCGAGGCGCCGGCGACTCCCGACGGGCCCGCGACGCCGGAATGGTCGGAGCCCACCACGCCGCCCGGCGGTGATCCGTCAGTTGATCCGACCGCGCAGCCGCCGCTCGACGCGCAGACTCAGTACGTGGTCCACTACTCGCAGCAGACGTTGACGCTGCGACTGTCCGGCAACAACAGGAGCATGCACGCCGATCTGGACGAGCCACTGGCCGATGCTCCGGCGGCCGTGGCGGACATCACGCTACGCGGCGGCTACAGCAACGCACCGGCGAACCTGGTGCTCGGCCAGGACGTACGTGGCAGCCAGGTAGCCGAGTCGGGACTCACCCCGCACGACTGCTCGGAACAGATCCGCATCGCGCCCCTCGGTGCCGAGGCCCAGGTGCCGGTCCGCCAGGGCGTGGTGCTCTGCCTCTGGACGAGCCGTGCGGCGGCCATCAACTCGGGCATTGCGCAGCTTGTCGTCAAGTTGGAGATCACTGGAGTGTCCGCTGACGGAGCGGTCAGCCTGCGGATGGATGCCTGGAAGATTCCGGGATGAGTCCATGATTCCATGACGGGGCCATCCGTCGTCAGTTCGGATGGCCCCCGTCCTGGTCGGTGCCGGCAGCCGCAGGCGGGTCGGGGGTGTCGGGGGTACGCCGGAAGCGGTCGTGCCAGGCCGGCGTCTCCCGTTCGTCGTCGAAGGCGTTGGCGATCACCACGTCGGTCGACGAGTGCAGCAGGATCGAGATCACGATGGTCAGGGCGACCAGATGGAACACCTCGTCGGCGGCGTCGATGCCGGACTTGAGCACGATCAGGCCGTACACCACCGAGGCGAAGCCCTTCGGCCCGAACCACATGGCCGCCGCCTGCTCCCGGGGCGCCAACCCGGAGCGGATGAATGCGATGGCCAGCGCCACCGGCCGGGCGACGAAGATGGCCAACACTGCGAAGACCCACCCCGGCCAGGAGATCTCGCCGAGGAACTCGATCGAGATCAGCGCGCCGAAGACCAGCAGGGCAGCCAGCTTCAGCAGCTCGGAGACGCTTTCGCCGAAGTGCTCGAAGGCGGCCCGTTGACGAGGGCCGAAGGTGGCGATGGTGCTGCCGGCGGCGAACGCGGCCAGGAACAGGTTGCCGTGGGTGGCCTGGCCGAGAGCCAGCACCAGCAGCCCGATCGCCACCCCGTTGAGCGGTGCGTACAGGGCCGACGCGGAGAACCACCGGGTCCGTTCCAGGGCGATCGCCAGTGCGGGAACGGCGACTCCGATGGCCAGGCCGACGGCGAGTTCGGTGGCCAGCTCGTTCAGGTGCAGGTCGCCGGAGCCGGTGGCGATCGCCAGGAACAGGATCACGAACGGCAACGCGAGGCCGTCGTTGATCCCGGACTCGACGTTGAGCAGATGCCGCAGCCGGTACGGCACCTTCTCGTTGCCGACCAGCGCGGCGGCGAACACCGGGTCGGTCGGGGCCAGCACCGCGCCGATCAGCAGCGATTCCGCCCAGCCCAGCCCGGCTACGTAGTGGGCCAGCACCGCGGTGATCAACAAGGTGAGCGGCAGCCCCCAGCCCAGCGCCCGGCCGGGCAGCCGCCAGGCGGAGCGCAGGTCCTGCCAGCCGACCCGCATCCCGTCGGTGAACAGCACGGCGAACAGCGCCAGCTCGGCGAGGGTGTTGACGATCGACGAGTCGGCCTGCACGTCCAGCACGCCGGTGGTCTGCGGCCCGAGTAGGAAGCCGGCGACCAGGAACAACGCCGCCGTGGACAGGATGGTGCGGTGGGCCAGCGCCGACACCAGCACGGCGAGTAGCAGTACGGCGGCGAAACTCAGCAGCAGCATGTGAACTCCGGGACCGGCGGCGAGCGGTGGCGATGGTGTCGGGCCCGGTGATGGTACGTGCCGGCGGGGTCGGGATCGGCGCGGACCGGTACCGGACGGGCTGACACAATGCGGAAGCAGTCCCATACCCGCGATGAGGAGTTCCGTGCCGTGATTCGTACCCATGACGCCGGCGGCCTGCGCGCCACGCACGCCGGCACGACGGTGACGCTTGCCGGGTGGGTGGCCCGCCGGCGCGACCACGGCGGGGTCATCTTCGTCGACCTACGCGACGCCTCCGGCGTGGCGCAGGTGGTGTTCCGCGAGGAGATGCAGCTGGCCCACGCGCTGCGTAACGAGTTCTGCGTACGGGTGACCGGTGTCGTGGACCGCCGCCCGGAGGGCAACGACAACCCGGAGTTGGCCACCGGCGAGGTCGAGGTCACCGCGACCGAGCTGACCGTGCTGTCCGAGGCCGCGCCGCTGCCGCTGCCCATCGACGACCAGGTCGACGCCGGCGACGACGTCCGGCTGCGGTACCGCTACCTGGACCTGCGTCGCAGCGGTCCGGCCGGGGCGCTGCGGCTGCGGTCGCGGGCCAACCAGATCGCCCGTACGGTGCTGCACGACCGTGACTTCGTGGAGATCGAGACCCCGACGCTGACCCGGTCCACGCCGGAAGGGGCCCGCGACTTTCTGGTGCCGGTGCGGCTGCAGCCCGGCACCTGGTATGCCCTGCCGCAGTCGCCGCAGTTGTTCAAGCAGCTGCTGATGGTCGCCGGGATGGAGCGGTACTACCAGATCGCCCGCTGCTACCGCGACGAGGACTTCCGGGCCGATCGGCAGCCGGAGTTCACCCAGCTGGACATCGAGATGTCGTTCGTCACCCAGGACGACGTGATCGAGCTGGGCGAGTCGATTGTCGGCGCGCTGTGGCGGGAGCTGGCCGGGCACGAGATCACCGGACCGGTGCCGCGGATCACCTGGCACGAGGCGATGGACCGGTACGGTTCCGACAAGCCGGACCTGCGCTACGGCGTGGAGCTGACCGAGCTGACCGGCTACCTGCGCGGCACGGCGTTCCGGGTGTTCGCCGGGGCGATCGACGCGGGCGGCTACGTCGGGGCGGTGGTGATGCCTGGCGGTGCCGCGCAGACCCGCAAGGAGCTGGACGGCTGGCAGGACTGGGCCAAGGCGCGCGGTGCGCGGGGCCTGGCGTACGTGGTGCTGGACGCCGAAACCGGTGAGCCGCGCGGCCCGGTGGCGAAGAACCTGTCGGCCGAGCACCTGGGCGGGCTGGCCGACGCGGTCGGCGCCAAGCCCGGCGACGCGATCTTCTTCGCCGCCTCGACCAACCGGCGGGAGGCGCAGGAGCTGCTCGGCGCGGCCCGCATCGAGATCGCCCAGCGGGCCAACCTGGTCGACGAGAGCGCGTGGGCGTTCTGCTGGGTGGTGGACGCGCCGATGTTCGAGCCGACGGAGGAGGGCGGCTGGACGGCGGTGCACCACCCGTTCACCTCGCCGACCGACGAGTGGCTGGACCGTTTCGACGGCGCGCCCGGGGAGGCCCTGGCGTACGCGTACGACATCGTCTGCAACGGCAACGAGATCGGCGGCGGCTCGGTCCGTATCCACCGGGCCGACGTGCAACGACGGGTGTTCGACCTGCTGGGCATCAGCGAACAGGAGGCGGCCGACAAGTTCGGCTTCCTGCTGGAGGCGTTCAAGTACGGCCCGCCGCCGCACGGCGGCATCGCGTTCGGCTGGGACCGGATCTGCATGCTCCTGGCCGGCGTGGACTCGATCCGTGAGGTGATCGCGTTTCCGAAGACGCGTGGCGGGTTCGACCCGCTGACCCAGGCGCCGACGCCGATCACGGCGCAGCAGCGGGTCGAGGCCGGGGTGGACGCCAGGCCGAAGCCACCGGCCGGTGTCGCGCCGACCCCAGCAGCCGGAACGGCCGGGGTGGCAGCCCTGGTGGAGCCGTCCTGACCGGGTAACTGTCCTTCGGCCGTGGGCCCGGGGTGCACGTGCACCCCGGGCCCACGCATGTCTGCGGCCCATGCCCCCACCGGTTCCAGAGAAACTATGCACATATATTGTGCACACTTTATTTGCAGGTTTATTGTGCAGAATATGGAAGAGCAACAGTCGACGGTCTGGCTAACCGGGGACCAGGTCCGCACCCTGGCCCACCCGCTGCGGTTGCGGCTGCTCGGCGCGCTGCGCCTGGACGGCCCGGCGACCGCCACCAGCCTCGCTCACGAACTGGGCACCAACACCGGCGCCACCAGCTACCACCTGCGCAAGCTCGCCGACGCCGGGCTGGTCCGCGAGGAGCCGGCCCGGGGCACCGGCCGGGAGCGGTGGTGGCGGGCGGTGCACCAGGTCAGCTCGTGGCGCAACACGTCCTTCGATGACGACCCAGACGCCCGCGCCGCGGCCGACTGGCTGAACAGCTACTTCGTGCAGCAGTTCGTCCGCTGGGCGGAGGACTGGCACACCGCCCGGGACGGCTACTCCACCGAATGGCGTGACGCCGCGGAGTACTCCGACACCCGGTTGACCCTCACCGTCGACCAGCTGCGGCGACTCAACGCCGACCTCGACGAGGTCATCGAGCGGTACCGCACCGATCCCGGCCCGGGTGACGGGCCGGCCGAGCAGGTGATGTTGTACATGTACGCCTTCCCACGCGTGGCCAAGGGCGGTGGCGCGGACCGGGCCGGGTCGGCCGGGAATGAGCTGGTCGGAGACCAGCCGTGACCGCCCTGGCCGCCCGGCAGGTGCGCCGGCGCTACCTGATCCTGCACGGCCTGCGCTGGGCACCGACCGGACTGCTGATCCCCGTCACGGTGCTGCTGATGCTGGAGCGCGGACTGACGCTGCCGCAGATCGGCCTGGTCGTCGCCGCGCAGGGGTTCGCCGTACTGCTGCTGGAGCTGCCCACCGGCGGCCTGGCCGACGCGGTTGGTCGCAAGCCGGTGCTGATCGGCGCGGCGGCGGCGAACCTGCTGGCGCTGGCGCTGCTGGTCGTCGCGGACTCCTTCGCCCTGTTCTTCGCCGTGATGCTGCTGCAGGGCCTCTACCGGGCATTGGAGAGCGGGCCGCTGGATTCCTGGTACGTCGACGCCATGCTCGCCACCGACCCCGATGCACGATACGAAGGTGGGTTGAGCCACGGGGGAGTTGTGGGCGGTCTAGCGATCGCCGCCGGCGCCCTGGTCAGCGGTGCGCTGGTGGCGCTTGGGCCGGTCGGTCCGGTCAGCGCGTTGATCGGGCCGGTCGTGGTTGCCGGGGTGCTGCAGGTCGTCGGCCTGGTCGGCCTGGCGCTGCTGCTGGTCGAGGTGCGGCCGGCGGGCGGGGCACTGACGCTCACCGCTTCGGTCCGGCAGGTGCCGTCCGTTGTGCTCGGCGCACTGGGGCTGCTGCGGCGGTCCCGGATTCTGCTCGCCCTGATCTCGGTCGAGCTGTTCTGGGGATTCGGCATGATCTCCTTCGAGACGTTGATGCCGGTGCGGCTGGCGGAGGTGGCCGGCGACGCCGACCGGGCGGCGGCGCTGCTCGGCCCGGTCGGCGCGGTCGCCTGGTTGGCGTCGGCCGGTGGCGCGGCCCTGGTGCCGGCGTTCAGCCGGCGGCTCGGCGCACCGGTGACCGCTGCGGCGTTCCGGATTCTGCAAGGGGTGACCGTGGTCGCGATGGCGCTGCTTGCCGGGCCGGTCGGGGTGATCGTGGCCTATCTGGCCTGCTACGCCATCCACGGTGCGTCGAACCCGGTGCACCTGGGCCTGCTGCACCGGCAGGTGGACGGACCGCACCGGACCAGCGTCGTCTCGCTCAACTCGATGGTCGCTCAACCGGCTGGTGCCCTCGGAGGGGTGGTGCTGATGGCCATCGCCGGTTCCGCCTCGGTCAGCCTGGCGATGCTGGTCGGCGCGGCCGTGCTGGCCGCGGCCGCACCGCTGTACCTGGTCTCGCCTGGTCCAAGCTGGATTGGCCGGCGCGGCCGTTGGGTATGGATCGGCCGACCGACTTAACCCCCAGGAGGATCTGATGTTCGCCATCGCTGCGGCTGTCGTCTTCGGCTTCGCCCTGCTGCTCGACCTGCTCGACACCGATCTCGGTGCGCCCGACCTGTTCAACTGGAACACCATGGTGCTGATCGGCCTGCTCTGCCTGACCCTGTTCTTCGCCGGGGTCGGTCGTGGCACCGGCGGCGGTTGGTCCCGGCGCCGTCGGCGCAGCTGACCCGGCTGTTCACTAACCCGATCTCTGTGCATTTCCGGCGTCCGAGATCGGGCCGGTACTGTCTTGCTGATGGAGTCCGACGTCCTCTTCTCCTACCCCCCCGCCGAGCACCGCCGCGATGCGTCGCCGGCGGGCGGTGTGGTGGCGGGAGACTCCGGCTCCGGCCCGACCACATCGGCGCCGTTGCCGGTACGGATGCGTCCGGCGAGCCTCGACGAGCTGGTCGGCCAGGAGCATCTGCTCGCCCCGGGTGCGCCGCTGCGGCAGTTGGTGACCGGCACCGCGCCGATGTCGGTCATCCTCTGGGGGCCGCCGGGCTGCGGCAAGACGACGATCGCCCACCTGGTGGCCCGGGCCACCGACCGTCGCTTCGTGGCGATGTCGGCGCTGTCCGCCGGAGTCAAGGACGTCCGCGCGGTGATAGACGAGGCCCGACGGCAACGGCGTACCGGCGGGTTGCCGACGGTGCTGTTCATCGACGAGGTGCACCGCTTCAGTAAGACCCAGCAGGATTCGCTGCTCGCGGCGGTCGAGGACCGTACCGTGACGTTGCTGGCGGCAACCACCGAAAACCCCCACTTTTCGGTCATCTCGCCGTTACTGTCGCGGTGTGTCCTGCTCACCCTGCGGCCGCTCGGCGACGAGGCGGTCCGTGATCTGCTCCGGCGCGCGGTGACCGACGAACGTGGACTCGGCGGCGCGCTGCGGCTGTCCCCGCCGGCCGAGGACCACCTGGTCCGGTTGGCCGGTGGCGACGTGCGCAAGGCGCTCACCGCCCTGGAGGCGGCGGCCTCGGCGGCCACCGCGACCGACACCGGAGAGATCGACCTGCGTACCGCCGAGCGGGCGATCGACGTCGCTGCGGTGCGCTATGACCGCGACGGCGACGCCCATTACGACGTGACCAGCGCGTTCATCAAGAGCATGCGTGGCTCGGACGTCGACGCCGCGCTGCACTGGCTGGCCCGGATGCTGGTCGCCGGGGAGGACGCCAGGTTCATCGCCCGACGGATCGTGATCTTCGCCAGCGAGGACGTGGGGATGGCCGACCCGGTTGCGCTGTCGGTGGCGACCGCGGCCGCCCACGCCGTGGAGTACGTGGGGCTGCCGGAGGCACAACTCAACCTTGCCCAGGCGGTGATCCACCTGGCCACCGCCCCGAAGTCCAACTCGACCACGGCAGCGCTGGCGGCGGCCGTCGCCGACGTACGGGCCGGCCGGGGCGGGACGGTGCCGGCACATCTACGGGACAGCCACTACTCGGGCGCGCGGCGGATCGGCCATGGAGGCGGCTACCGTTACCCTCACGACGACCACCGGGGGGTGGTTACCCAGCAGTACCCGCCCGACGAGCTCGCCGGTGTCGACTACTACCGCCCGACCGAGCATGGCGCCGAACGGACGGTCTCCGCGCGGCTGCCGGTGCTCCGCCGGATCGTGCGCGGCCTGCCGCCCGACACCCGCGCGCCCGCTGGACGCACCGGCTCCGGCTCGTCCGCTGGTGCTGCCGAACCTGATCCATCCGTCCCAGCGTCCGAGGCTGGTCCGGTGCCCGATGACAGCGGCAGCGTTGCTGCCGGGGAGGTACAGCAGTGAGAGCGCGCGGTTCTGACCGCCCCGATCACCCCGACGAGCGTCGTGAGGGCAAGCCGAAGGGCCGCCGGTGGGGCCGGGCACCGGTCGAGGAAGAGGTCAGCGGCGAGGAGACTGGCTGGCTGGACGATCTGCGGACCGCCAAGGAACAGCGGATCGACATCGGACCCGGCGGCGCCGGGGCATCCGGCGACTCCCCGACGGACGGCCCGCCGTCCCGCTCGGCGGTTTCCCGGTCCGCCGTCCCGTCCCGTCCACATCCGCAGCCGCCTGCGGGTCCGGGTCCGCAGCCGGGTGCCGGCCCGCAGCCGCCTCCGGGTCCGCAGCCGCGCACCGGTCCAGGGCCGGCCGAGCCGGTGTCCCCGGCTGGCGCGGAACCGTCCGAACCCCGACCCCGACCTCGGCCCGTCAGCCCCGCCCCGGGTGGGCCGAGCCCGGTATCCGGTGGGCCGAGCCCGACCCCGGGCCGGTACCAGCGACCGCCGCAACGCCTGCCAGCGGCGGACACGGTTGTGCCGCAGTCGGGCAACGCACCGCCGTTGCCGCCGTCCGCCCCGCAGCGGCCATCCGCCGACGCCTTCGGCGGGCCCCGTTCCGCGCCGGGCACCCCGACCCGACCAACGTCCGGCCCCCGTGCCGATGGACGCGACGAGACCCGGATCATTCCGCCGGTCAGGTCGTCCGGCGGACGTCGACGCGCCCCGGAACCGGCGGACGAGACCAGCGGCTGGCAACGCCGCCCGGAGACGCCCCAACGTGGCCCGGCCACCGGGGCGGACCGGGCGGGTCAGACCCGCGAGGGGGACGGCCCGGCACCATCGCGGCCGTCGGCCGGCCGGCATGCCTCGGCCGGCCAGCCGTTCGAGCCGGCCCGGCCGACCTCGGGCGGGCCTCGCCCGGCGCGGTCCGCGCCGATCCCTGGCCAGCCATCCCGGGGCGGCCCCGGCGGCCCCCTGGCCGCTCCCGTGGTCCCCGGGCCGGGCGGTGCCGTGCCACCGGCCCGGGGTCTGCAGCCTGGCCCGGGCACCGACCAGCCGCCCCGTCCGGGAACCCGCCCGGCAGGACCGCCGGTCCATCCGGCCGACCCGCCGACCGCCACCCGCCCTGGTCCCGGCCGGGCGACGGTCCCGGCAGCCGGGCCGGTGCCGACCGGTGCCGGTGGCAGGCCGCGACCACCGGTGACCGGGCCGCCGGCCACCGATCGACGGGACCCGTACGCCACCGGTCCGATCCGCCCAGGCCAGCCGGGTCGATCCGACCCGCCGGGCCGTCCCAACGAGGCCGGCACCTTCGGCCGCCCCAGCCCCCCGGGCCGACCAGCTCAACCCGGCCGACCAGCTCAACCCGGGTCCGGTGGCATCGCGACGATGCCCGGCGCGCCGGCACCTGGCCGGCCGGTGTCCGGTGGACCTGCCGGTGCCGCCGCGCCGCCGCACCACGATCGGCCGACGCCCGCCCCGCCCCGCCCGGTCTCCGGGGCCGGGGCGACGGTGGCCCGGTCGGCGTCGGTGCCGGTGCGGCCGGGTGGGCCGGTGCCGCCGGCCGGACTCGCCCCGGTGTCCGGCGGAGCCGTGCCGGTCCCGGGAGCCGTGCCGGTCCCGGGAGCCGTGCCGGTCCCGGGAGCCGTGCCGGTCCCGGGAGGTGTCGCCCCGGTGTCCGGTGGGGGTGGCTCGCCGGTCCGGTCCGGGCCGTACCGGCCTGACCGGTCGGAACCCGAGCACTCCGGCCCTGAGGAGTCCGGTGCCGACCAGTCGGGTTCCGAGCAGGGTCGCCCGAACCTGCAGCAGCGTCGGCTGCGGGCAATGGCCCTGATCATGGTCGCCGTCGTGGTGCTGGCCGCCCTCCCGCTCTACTTCGGCATCCGGGCGGCGACCCGCGACCCGGTCTTCAACTCCCTTGACCGACTCGACGTGCCCGAGTGGGCGGCGCAGGAGCGGACCGACGCGGTCAGCGGGAGCCGTTGGTGCCTCATCGACTGCCGGTTCCGCGAGCGGACGATGACCTCCGAACGCGGCACCGAGGAGACCGCCCAGGTCTATACTGCGGCACTGACCGACGCCGGGTGGCTGCCGTGGGACGCCGAGCTGTGCCCGTCCCAGCCGGTCGAAGGCCAGTACAACTGCTGGACCCGCGACGAACTCACCCTCGACCTGTGGGTCCGGCCGCCGGCCTGCTCGGACGACCTGTTACTGCAGCGGCCGACGGTGGAGCCGCCATCCGGCGAGTCGACCGACGGTGGGTCGACCGACGGGGAATCGGCCGACTCGCCGCCGGTCGCTGAGGCCGAGACCTGCACTGGTTCGGTCGTGTCGATCAAGGTACGCAACGCGATCGGTGACGACCGGATGAAGCCACAGCCGAGCACCGATCCATCGCTCACCGGTGAGGATCCGGATCCGGTCTTCACCGACGACCCGCTGCTGGACCTGGAGGTCGAACCGTCGTGAGCGGACGACCATCACTGACGGTAGGGTCTGCACGGTGGTGCGGCGCGAGCTGACCGCCGTCAGGTGAGCAGCGGCGGCGAGGCGTCGTGACAGAGGAGGACACAGGCATGGACGGTGGACAGATCGCGGCGCTGGTGGCGGCCGGAGCGTTCCTGATGCTCGTGCTGGTGCTCGCGGTGCCGATCCTGCGGCTGCGGCACACCGTGGACGCGGCGACAAGGGCGATCAACGACCTGAACGACCGCACCGGTCCACTACTCGGCCAGGTCAACACCTCGGTGGAGAATGTCAACACTGCGCTCGGGCAGGTGCACACCACGCTGGACGGCGTCAACATCCAGCTCGCCAAGATCGACACGATGACCGGTCACGCGCAGAACGTCACCGCCAACGTGGCGAACCTCGCCACCGTCGTCTCGGCAGCGGCGGCGAACCCGCTGGTCAAGGTCGCCGCCTTCGGGTACGGCGTCCGGCGCGCCGCGTCCGCCCGTCGGCACGCCGAGCAGGAGCGCGACGTACGGGCGGAACTGAAGCAGCGGCGCCGGGCAGCCCGGCGCAACGCCGGATGACCGGGAGGACGCCGTCATGAAACGCCTGCTCTGGCTCGGTGTCGGCATCGCCGTCGGCGCGGTGGTGGTCCGCAAACTGGCCCGGACCGCCCAGTCCTACACGCCGTCCGGGATCGCCTCCTCGCTGTCGGAATCCGCTGGTGGTTTCGTCGAATCGGTCCGTACCTTCGTGGAGGACGTGCGCGAGGGCATGGCAGAGCGCGAGCAGCAGATCCAGGCCGCGTTCGCCGAGGGCGTGGCGTTCGACGACCAGTTCGCCGACCTGCGGGGCGACCCGAGCGTCGGTGACGCGGAGATATTTCCCCAGGAGGACGTTCGGTGAAAACGGCGGAGATCAAGCGGCAGTTCCTCGCGCACTTCGAGGCCAACGGCCATGCCGTGGTGCCGTCAGCTCCGCTGCCCGCGATCGATGACCCGAACCTGCTGTTCATCAACGCGGGCATGGTGCAGTTCGTGCCGTACTTCCTCGGTCAGCGGACCCCGCCGTACCAGCGGGCGACGAGCGTGCAGAAGTGCATCCGTACCCCGGACATCGACGAGGTCGGCAAGACGTCGCGGCACGGCACCTTCTTCCAGATGAACGGCAATTTCTCGTTCGGCGACTACTTCAAGGAAGGCGCGATCCCGCTGGCCTGGGAACTGGCCACCAAACCGGTGGAGCAGGGCGGGTTCGGCATGGACCCGGAGCGGATCTGGGTCACCGTCTACCTCGACGACGACGAGGCGGCCGACATCTGGCGGCGCACCGGCGTACCTGCGGCGCGGATCGTGCGCCGCGGCAACAAGGACAACTTCTGGTCGATGGGTATCCCCGGGCCGGCGGGGCCGTGCTCGGAGCTGTACTACGACCGGGGTCCGGCGTACGGGCCGGACGGCGGGCCGGAGGTCGACGAGGACCGCTTCCTGGAGTTCTGGAATCTCGTCTTCATGCAGTACGAGATCACCAACGTACAGAGCAAAGAGGTCTTCGACATCGTCGGCGACCTGCCGAAGAAGAACATCGACACCGGCATGGGCCTGGAGCGGATCGCGTCGATCCTGCAGGGGGTTGACAACCTCTACGAGATCGACGAGGTACGTCCGATCCTGGACCGGGCGGCCGAGTTGACCGGTAAGCGCTACGGCGCGGGCTCCGGCCAGGCGGCGAGCGAGTCGCACCCCGACGACGTACGGCTGCGGGTGATCGCCGACCACGTGCGGACCGCGCTGATGCTGATCGGCGACGGGGTGACCCCGTCCAACGAGGGTCGCGGCTACGTGCTGCGTCGGATCATGCGTCGGGCGATCCGTTCGGTGCGGCTGCTCGGCTGGCAGGAGCGCGCCCTGCCGGAGCTGCTGCCGGTGGCCCGGGACTGCATGGCGCCGTCGTACCCCGAGCTGGCCGCCGACTTCGAGCGGATCTCTTCGTACGCGTACGCCGAGGAGGACGCCTTCCTGTCCACGCTGCGCGCCGGTACCACGATCCTGGACACGGCGATCGCCCAGACCAGGTCGGCCGGCGGCGGTAAACTCTCCGGCGACCAGGCCTTCCAACTGCACGACACCTACGGGTTCCCGATCGACCTCACCCTGGAGATCGCCGCCGAGCAGGGGCTCTCGGTCGACCAGGACGGTTTCCGCCGGCTGATGTCCGAGCAGCGGGCCCGGGCGAAGGCGGACGCGCAGGCCCGCAAGACCGGGCACGTGGACATGTCCGCGTACCGCGGGGTGCTGGACAGCGGCGGGCCGGTGGAGTTCACCGGCTACGCCGAAGTGTCCCGTGAGTCGCGGGTCCGGGCGCTGCTCGGCGCCGGCGGCGCGGCGCTGCCCGCGGCCGGTGAGGGCGACGTGGTGGAGCTGGTACTGGACAGCACCCCGTTCTACGCCGAGGGCGGCGGCCAGCAGCCGGACACCGGCCTGCTCACCGTCGGCGCCGGCCGGGTGGAGATCTTCGACGTGCAGCAGCCGGTGCCGGGCCTGATCGTGCACCGGGCACGGGTGGTCAGCGGCGAGCTGCGCGCCGGGGAGTCCGGCTACGCCGAGATCGACATCCCGCGGCGGCGGGCGATCTCCCGGTCGCACACCGCGACGCACCTGGTGCACCAGACGATGCGCAACTTTCTCGGCGAGTCGGCGACCCAGGCTGGGTCGCTGAACGCGCCGGGCCGGCTGCGGTTCGACTTCAACACCCCCGGCGCGGTCGCGCCGTCGGTACTGCACGACATCGAGCAGCAGGTCAACGAGGTGCTGCTGCGTGACCTGGAGGTGAACGCGTTCATCACCTCGCAGGAGGAGGCGCGCCGGCTGGGTGCGATGGCGCTGTTCGGGGAGAAGTACGGCGACGAGGTCCGGGTGGTCGAGGTCGGTGACTACGCCCGGGAGCTGTGCGGCGGTACGCATGTGACCCGCTCCGGTCAGCTCGGTGTGGTGAAGATTCTCTCCGAGTCGTCGATCGGCTCCGGCGTGCGCCGGGTGGAGGCGCTGGTCGGCATCGACGCGTTCAACTTCCTGGCCCGCGAGCACCTGCTGGTGGCGCGGCTCGCCGAGCTGTACCGGGTGCCGGCCGACCAGGTCGCGGACCGGGTCCAGCAGACCGTCACCCAGCTGCGCGACGCGGAGAAGGAGCTGGAGAAGCTGCGCGCCCAGCTGGTACTCGGCGGTGCGGCGGCGATCGCCGGCCAGGCGCGTGACGTGCACGGGGTGGCCTACGTCGGCACCGAGGCGCCCGAGGGCGCGGCCGGCAACGACGTACGGACCTTGGCGCAGGAGATCCGGGGCAAGATCGACCCGGCCCGACCGGCGGTGGTCGCGGTGGCGGCCCGGGCCAACGGCAAGGCGTCGCTGGTGGTGGCGGTGAACGCGGCCGGCAAGTCGCGTGGAGTGTCCGCCGCAGACCTGGTCAAAGGGGCGCTGCACGGCCGGGGCGGCGGCAACGCTGACCTGGCGCAGGGCGGTGGGCTGCCAGCGGCCGAGGCGGCGAACCTGCTGGTCGCGGTCGAAAAGGCGATCGCCGGAACGGCCTGAGATGAGCGGTACGAGGTGAGCGCCTTCGTCCGTGGACGCCGGCTCGGCGTTGACGTGGGGCAGGTCCGGGTCGGTCTGGCGATCAGCGACCCGGACGGCATTCTCGCCACCCCGTTGATGACGGTGCGGCGGGACCTGTCAACCGGCGGCCCGACGACACCGGCCGACGTGCCTACGGACATCGCGAAAATTGTCCAGATAGTCCGTGAGTACGAGGTCAGTGCGGTTATTGTCGGTCTGCCGGTGAACCTCGCCGGTCGCCACGGACCGGCCGCCGACGCGGTCAGCGCATACGTGCGGTTACTCGAAGTGGCGGTATCGCCGATTTCAGTCCTGACGACCGACGAAAGGATGTCGACGGTGGTCGCTAGCCGTAGGCTGTCCGAGCGGGGCGTCCGAGGACGACGTCAACGTACGGTGGTCGACCAGGCGGCCGCCGTGGAGATCCTGCAGAGCTGGCTGGATGCGCAGCGGAGGCAGAAGTGATGATCGACGAACTGGACCTCGCCTTCGAGGACCGGGCCGACAAAGGCCGGCACCGTCGGGGCGCGCGGCGCAAGAAGCCGTCCGGCGGTGGCGGTCGCGGCAAGACCTTCGCCGCGCTGCTGGTCACCGTGCTGCTGCTCGGCATGCTCGGCGGTGGCGTCTGGTACGGCTTCGACCGGGTGCAGGGCTACTTCGCCACCCCGGACTACGCCGGCGGCGGCACCGGTGAGGTGGTGGTCCAGGTCCGGGCCGGCGACACCGCCACCGACATCGGCAACACCCTCGTCGACGCCGGCGTGGTCAAGAGCACCAAGGCGTTCGTCAACGAGGCCCGGGACAACTCCCGCAGCCAGAACATCCAGCCGGGTTTCTACACGCTGCGCCTGGAGATGAGCGCGGCGACCGCGCTCAGCCTGCTGCTTGACCTGGAGAACAAGGTATCCAACCGGGTGACCATCCCGGAGGGCCGTACCGCCAAGCAGATCTACCAGCTGCTGGCCGAGTCGACGGACATCCCGGCGGAGGAGTTCGCCACCGCAGCCGAGGATCCGTTGGCCCTGGGCGTGCCCGAGTGGTGGATGACCCGCACCGACGGGCAGGAGGTGACGGTCTCCGCCGAAGGGTTCCTCTTTCCGGACACCTACGACTTCGATCCCGACGTCACCGCCCCGGAGATCCTCCGGGTGATGGTCAACCGGTTCCTGACCGTCACCGGCGAGATGGAGTACGCCGACCGGGTGCAGGCCGAACGCGGCGGGATCAGCCCGTACGAGGCGTTGATCGTCGCGTCGCTGGCGCAGGCCGAGGCCGGCATCGCCGAGGACCTCGCCAAGGTCTCCCGGGTGGCGTACAACCGGGTGTACAGCGAGACCTTCCCGTGCAGCTGCCTGCAGTTCGATGTGACGGTCAACTACTACTGGGAGCTGACCGGCCAGGAGACCAAGGCGTCCAAGGACATGACCCGCGAGGAGCTGTACGACGAGAGCAATCCGTACAGCACACACGCGCACAGCGGGCTGCCGCCCACGCCGATCAACAACCCGGGCAAGGCCGCCCTGGAAGGGTCGATCAACCCGCCGGACGAGGACTGGGTCTACTTCGTGGCGATCGACAAGGAGGGCCGTTCGGCGTTTGCCGAGACCCTCGACCAGCACAACCAGAACATCGAGATCGCCCGGCAGAACGGCATCCTCTGAGGTGTCCGCCCCCCGACCGTCCACCGCCGTCCGGCGGCGGGCCGCAGTGCTCGGCAAGCCGATCGGGCACTCACTGTCGCCGGTGATCCACAACGCCGGCTACCGGGCCGCCGGGCTGACCGGCTGGAGCTACACCGCGATCGAATGCGCCGAGGCGCAGCTGGCGGGCCTGGTTGCTGGTCTCGGCCCGGAGTGGGCCGGGCTGTCGGTCACCATGCCGTTGAAGGAGGCGGCGCTCGCTCTGGCCGGGCGGGCATCCCCGGTGGCCACCGCGGTCGGGGCGGCCAACACCCTGGTACGCCGGGCCGACGGCGCCTGGTTCGCCGACAACACCGACGTGGCGGGGATGGTCGCGGTGCTGCGCGACGCCGGTGTCGGCACCGGTGCCCGGTTCACCGTGCTGGGTGCCGGCGGCACCGCCCGAGCCGCGTTGGCGGCCGCCGCCGCGCTGGCCGCCGCATCGGTCACCGTGGCGGCCCGACGACCGGCGGCGGTCGACGAACTGGTGCCGGTCGCCGGCGCGCTCGGCGTGTCGATGACCGGTGCCGACCTGTCGGCAGCCCCAACGGCGGCGGCCGGCACCGACGTACTGGTCTCCACCCTGCCGAAGGGGGCCGCCGACCCGTACGCCGGCCAGCTGCCGTGGGCATCCGGCACGGTCTGCTTCGACGCGATCTACGATCCCTGGCCGACTCCACTGGCCTCGGCGGCCGCTGCCGCCGGTTGCCGGGTGGTCTCCGGGCTGGATCTGCTGCTGGCCCAGGCGGTCGGGCAGTTCGAACAGTTCACCGGGGTCGCCGCGCCGGTACCGGCGATGCGGGCCGCGCTGTCGACACAGCGAGCAGTGACAGCACCGCCGCGCCGAGGATGATCAGCGCCATCGGGGTGGCGCTGGCCGTGCCGGCCAGCCCGACCACCGGCGCGGCCAGCGAGGCGATCCCCGACTGGACCGCGCCGAGCAGGGCGGCGGCGGTGCCGGCGTGCCGGGCGTGCTCCTCCAGGGCCAGCGCGGTCCCGTTCGGCATCAGCATCCCGATCGTGGCGACGTAGCCGGCCAGCGCCGGCAGGATCAGCCACAGCTGACCGGTGGCCGCGCCGGCCACCAGCAGCGCCGCGGCACCGGCTCCGGCGGTCAACGCGCCGACGAACAGCGGTCGGGTCCGGTACCGGCCGACCAGCCGGGCGTTGAGCTGGCTGAGCGCGATCAGCCCGACCGCGTTGGCCCCGAACACCAGGCTGAACATGGTCGGCGACAACCCGAACCCGTCCTGCAGCACGTACGGCGATCCGGAGATGTAGGCGAACATGCCGGCGAACGCCAGACCCTGGGTCGACGCGTACCCGATGAACGCCCGGTCGGTGAGCACCAGCCGGGCCGCGCGGGCGGCGCCGGCCAGACCGTCCGGGTTCCGGCGCTCTTCCGGCAGGGTCTCCGGCTGCCAGCGGGCCATGACGACGGCGAGCAGCGCGGCGACCACCGCGAGGGCGACGAAGACCCCCCGCCAGGAGGTCACCCGCAGCACCACCGCACCGAGCACCGGCGCGGCGATCGGTGCCACCCCGAAGACGATCAGCAGGCGGGAGAAGAACCGGGCCGCGTCGGCACCCGCGTAGAGGTCGCGGACCACCGCGCGGGCGACGACCACCCCCACCCCGCCGGCGAAGCCCTGGAGCAGCCGCAACCCGGCCAGTGCCTCGGCGTTCGGGGCCAGCGCGCACGCCAGCGAGACGACGACTTGACATCCTCCTCGCCTTAAGGGACGAGGATTCCCTCCACGCTACGCGTGGAACACGCGGCGTCCGGGTGGGTTACCGCTTCACTGCGCGCCGCCGGGACAAGTCCTGGTCTTACGTGCGCTCGACGGTCGTTGAAGTCCGCCTGTCCGGCGGCCTTGATGTTGATGGCGGCGTTGATGTCCCGGTCGTGGTGACTGCCGCACGGGCAGTCCCACTCCCGGACGTTCAACGCGATCTTCTCGTTGATCCGGCCGCAGTCGCAGCACATCCGGGTGGACGGGAGCCACCGGTCCACCCGGGCGAACGCGCGCCCGTACCGCTCCGCCTTGTACTCCAGCATGCCGGTGAAGGCGGCCCAGCCCGCATCGTGCACGGACTTCGCCAGCCGAGTCCGGCCGAGACCAACAACGCACAGGTCCTCGACGTACACCGCTTGGTTCTCGCGGATGATCGCCGTGGACAGCTTGTGCTGCCAGTCCCGCCGGGTGTCGGCTACCCGCGCGTGAGCGCGGGCCACCTCGATCACGGCTTTCTTGCGGCGGTTGCTGCCCCTCTGCTTGCGTGAGAGTGCCTGCTGCAACCGCTTGAGCTTGCGGGCCGCGCGGCGCAGGAACTTCGGTGCGGTCACCTTCGTGCCGTCGGACATGACCGCGAAGTGGGTCAGGCCTAGATCGATGCCGATCTCGGAGTCGACCGGCGGCAGCGTCTCGTCCTCGCCGATCTGCACGACGAACGAGGCGAAGTACCGGCCTGCCGTGTCCTTGATCACGGTGACCGAGGTGGGATCCGACGGCAGGCCGCGCGACCAGCGCACCGGAACGTCGCCGATCTTCGGCAGCCGCAGGCGGCCGTTGTCACAGACCTTGAACCGGGAGTTCTTCGTGAACCGGATCGCCTGCCGGTTGTCCTTACGGGACCGGTACCGGGGCGGGGCCACCTTGCGGCCCCGGCGTTTGCCGGACAGCGAGTTGAAGAAGTTGCGGTACGCGGTGTTCAGATCGGCGACGGCCTGCTGCAACACCACGGCCGACACCTCACCCAGCCAGGCCCGGTCCTCGCTGGCCTTGGCCGCTGTGATGACCAACTTCGACAGGTCGCCGTCGGAGATTTACTTCTCGCCCGCCTCGCGGGCCTGCTGACGCAGCCTGAGTCCGTCGTTGAAAACCACCCGGGCACACCCGAACGCCTGCGTCAGCGCGGTGCGCTGGGCGGCGTCCGGGGTGATCCGGTAGTTGTAACGGAGCTGCACGGCCATCACTGTATCATGTTGGTTTATGGTCGAACTTCAAGGCATCCGCACCGGCAGGCACTGCACTTTCGCGATGCATGTCCACTTGGTCTTCGTGACGAAGTTCCGGCACAACGTGTTCGCCGACCGGCACGTGACCCGGATGGAGACGATCATGCGAGACGTGTGCGCCGACTTCGAGGCCGAACTGGTCGAGTTCAACGGCGGACACAACCACGTCCACCTGCTGGTCAACTTCCCACCCAAGGTCGCCGTGGCCAGGCTGGTCAACAGCCTCAAAGGGGTCTCCTCGCGCCGCCTCCGGCAGGAGTTCCCCGACCTGGTGCACCACTACTACCGGGCCAACAAACTCTGGTCCGGCTCGTACTTCGCCGGGTCTGTCGGCGGCGCACCGCGCAGCGTCATCAAGCAGTACATCGAGCAGCAGAACCGTCCCGGTCAAGGCACTGCCCCGGCCTGGCGGCCCTCCCAGCGCGGGCCTTCACCCCCGGCCTGAAGGCCGGAGCACTGGCCCGCATTCCGGTAGCCCGGGAAGCCGGCCAGCGCCGGTCGCCGCCGCCCCCACCGGTCGCTCACCGGCCCGCCGACCAGCTGCCCGAACGCGACGCCGATCAGGCAGGCGGTCAGCGACAGCTGCACCCGGGCCGGGGTGGCGGCGAGGTCGTCGCTGATCGCCGGGAACGCCGGCAGGTACATGTCGATCGACAGCGGCCCCACCGCGGTGACCGCGCCGAGCAGGATGAGCAGCACCGCTGGTCGGCGGCGGATGTCGTACGGCACGAAACCACCACCCCCCGAGACGACCAACCGTACGTTAGGGCGGCTCAGTCGGTGTCCGGAGGGCGGGACACGGGCGACGTGGGTCACCGGGGTCCGACCACGCCGTGCCACACTTTCCGACGTGTTGCGTTGGCTGACCGCAGGTGAATCCCATGGCCCCGCGCTGGTCGCACTCCTCGAAGGCGTCCCCGCCGGCGTCGAGGTGACCAGTGCCGAGATCGGCCGCGAGCTGGCTCGTCGTCGGCTCGGCTACGGCCGGGGCGCCCGGATGAGTTTCGAGCAGGACGAGATCGAGATCGTCGGCGGCCTGCGACACGGGGTGACACTGGGCAGCCCGGTCGCGATCCGGGTGGGCAACTCGGAGTGGCCGAAGTGGCGCACCGTGATGGCGGCCGACCCGGTCGACCCGGACGAGCTGGCCGGGCAGGCCCGCAACGCCCCGTTGACCCGGCCCCGGCCGGGGCACGCCGACCTGGCCGGGATGCAGAAGTACGGCCACACCGACGCCCGGCCGATCCTGGAGCGGGCCAGCGCCCGGGAGACCGCTGCCAGGGTCGCCGTCGGCACGGTCGCCCGGGCGCTGTGCCGGCAGGCACTGGGCATCGAGATCGTGTCGCACGTGGTCGAGCTCGGTTCGGTGGCCGCCAAACCCGGGCTGCAGCCCCGCCCAGAGGACGCCGAGCGGGTCGACGCCGACCCGCTGCGCTGCCTCGACCCCGAGGCGAGCGCCCGGATGGTCGCCGAGGTGGACGCCGCCAAGTCCGACGCCGACACCCTGGGCGGCATCGTCGAGGTGCTCGCCTACGGCGTACCGCCGGGGCTGGGCAGCCACGTGCAGTGGGACCGCAAGCTCGACGCCCGGCTGGCCGCCGCGGTGCTGTCGATCCAGGCGGTCAAGGGTGTGGAGATCGGCGACGCCTGGCAGCAGGCCCGGTCGCGGGGCTCGGTCGCGCACGACGAGATCATCCCCACCGCGGCCGGGGTGCGCCGGGCGACTGACCGGGCCGGTGGGCTGGAGGGCGGTGTCAGCACCGGCGAGCCGCTGCGGGTACGGGCCGCGATGAAGCCGATCTCCTCGTTGAATCGGGCGCTGTCGACCGTCGACGTCGTCACCGGGGAGCCGGCGACCGCGATCAACCAGCGGTCCGATGTCTGCGCGGTGCCGGCGGCCGCGGTGGTGGCCGAGGCGATGGTGGCGCTGGTGCTGGCCGAGGCGGCCACCGAGAAGTTCGGCGGTGACTCGGTCGCCGAGATCCGCCGCAACGTCGCCGGGTACCTGGACCACCTGGTGATCCGCTGATGGCTGCGGTGATCTGCTGATGGCTGCCCCGGTCTGCGTACTGGTCGGTGCACCCGGTGCGGGCAAGACCAGCACCGGTACGGCGTTGGCCGGGCTGCTCGGCTGCGAGTTCCGCGACACCGACACCGACATCGTGGCGGCGGCCGGCAAGCCGATCCCGGAGATCTTCGTCGACGACGGCGAAGAGCATTTCCGGGCCCTGGAACGGGCGGCCGTCCGGGCGGCACTGGGCGGTTTCGACGGCGTGCTCGCGCTCGGCGGCGGTGCGGTGCTGGCCGAGGAGACCCGGGCCGCGCTCGCCGGGCACACCGTGGTCCACCTCGGCGTCGAGCTGGCCGACGCGGTCCGCCGGGTCGGCCTCGACGCCGGCCGACCGCTGCTGGCGATCAACCCGCGGGCCACGCTGCGACACCTGCTGGAGCAGCGTCGTCCCCTCTACGAGCAGGTGGCCACGCACCGGGTGGCGACCGACGGCCGTACCCCGGAACAGGTCGCCGAGGAGATCGCCACCCTGCTGCGCACACCGGCCGACCGGCCCGGGTACTAGGCTCGGCGCCGATGAACTCAACGACCTGCATCCCGGTGCCCGGCGACCGACCCTACGACGTACTGGTCGGCCGGGGGCTGCTCGACACGTTGCCCGACCTGCTGCCCGGCGCGGACCGGGTGGCGGTGCTGCACGCGCCTCCGCTGAAGGGCCAGGCCGACCGGATCGCCGCCGGCTGCGCCGCGGCCGGGGTCAAACCGTCGCTGGTCGAGGTGCCGGACGCCGAGGCCGGCAAGTCGCTCGAGGTCGCCGGGCGGGTCTGGGCGGAGCTGGGCGCGGCCGGCTTCACCCGTACCGACGCGGTGGTCGGGGTCGGCGGCGGCGCGGTGACCGACCTGGCGGGTTTCGTGGCCGCCTGCTGGCTGCGCGGGGTCCGCTGGGTGCCGGTGGCGACCAGCCTGCTCGGCATGGTCGATGCGGCGGTGGGCGGCAAGACCGGGATCAACACGGCGGCCGGCAAGAACCTGGTGGGCGCCTTCCACCCGCCGGCCGGGGTGCTGGCCGACCTGGACCTGCTGGCCAGCCTCGCGCAGGTCGACCTGGTCGCCGGGTTGGCCGAGGTGGTCAAGTGCGGGTTCATCGCCGATCCGGCGATCCTGGAGCTGATCGAGGCCGATCCGGCGGCGGCCGCCGACCCGACCGGGCCGCAGGTGCGGGAGCTGATCGAGCGCGCCGTGCGGGTCAAGGCCGACGTCGTCGGTGACGACCTGCGCGAGTCGGGGCTGCGTGAGGTGCTGAACTACGGGCACACCCTGGCCCACGCGATTGAGAAGGTGGAAGGCTACCGCTGGCGCCACGGGCACGCGGTGTCGGTCGGCCTGGTCTACGCGGCGACCCTGGCCCGGCTGGCCGGGCGGCTTGACGCGACGGTCGCCGACCGGCACGCGTCGGTGCTCGCCGCCCTGGGACTGCCCACCAGCTACCGGGCCGAGGCGTGGCCGGGGCTGCTGGCCACGATGCGGGTGGACAAGAAGGCCCGGGGAAGCCGGCTGCGGTTGGTGGTGCTCGACGCGCTGGCCCGGCCGGGAATCCTCGACGGCCCGGCTGACACGTTGCTCGCCGAGGCGTACCGGCAGGTGGCGGCGTGACGGGAGGTGGCGGGGCGTGCGGACGTACGTGTTGAACGGCCCGAACCTGGGCCGGCTGGGCAGCCGTCAGGTCGACGTGTACGGGCTGACCAGCTACGCCGACCTGGTGGCGATGTGTGTGCAGGTGGGCCGGGACGCCGGGCTCGACGTCGAGGTGCGCCAGACCGACGCCGAGCACGAGATGCTCGGCTGGCTGCACGCGGCGGCCGACGCCGAGGCCGCCGTGGTGCTCAATCCGGGTGCCTGGTCGCACTACTCGTACGCGGTCCGGGACGCCTGCGCGCTGCTGCGTGGACCGCTCGTCGAGGTGCACATCTCCAACATTCACGCCCGCGAGCAGTTCCGGCATCACTCGGTGGTGTCGGCGGTCGCCACCGGGGTGATCTGTGGGCTCGGGGTGGACGGCTACCGGCTGGCGCTGCTGCACGTCGCCCGGTTGGCCGCAGCCAGTCCCCGCTGAGCCGGGACAGGCGCCGGTCGCGGGCCGTGTCCTGCTGCGTTGGGTCGGGTAGAGGTCGGGCCGTCCCGGCTGAGCCGGGTCCGGCCCGATAGACTTGGCAGATCCGTCCGCACATTGATGATCAAGGCAGGAAATGGCGACCACCAACGACCTGAAGAACGGGCTGGTTCTCAACCTCGACGGCGAGCTGTGGGCCGTCGTGGAGTTCCAGCACGTCAAGCCCGGCAAGGGCGGCGCTTTCGTGCGCACCACCCTGAAGAACGTGCTCTCCGGCAAGGTGGTCGACAAGACCTTCAACGCGGGCACCAAGGTCGACACCGCGACCGTCGACAAGCGGACCATGCAGTACCTGTACGCCGACGGCGAGGACTACGTCTTCATGGATCTGGAGACCTTCGACCAGATCATGGTGCCCGGCGGCACGGTTGGCGAGGCAGCCAGCTACCTGCTGCCCGAGGCCGAGGCGATCGTGGCGACCCACGAAGGCGTGCCGCTGTACGTCGAGCTGCCGACCAGCGTGGTCCTCGAGGTCACCTACACCGAGCCGGGCCTGCAGGGTGACCGGTCGACCGGCGGCAACAAGCCGGCCACGATGGAGACGGGCGCCACCGTTCAGGTGCCGTTGTTCGTCACCACCGGCGAAAAGATCAAGGTCGACACCCGCGACGGCCGCTACCTCGGCCGAGCCTGATGGCCGAGGGGCCGAAGACCTCGATGCCGGCGCGCCGCAAGGCGCGTAAACGGGCACTCGACGTGCTCTACGAGGCGGACATGCGCGATCTGCCGCCGGCGCAGGTGCTGGTCGGTTACCTGGCCCGGCTGTCCCCGCGTCCGGAGCATCTCGACTACGCGGTCGGTCTGGTCGAGGGGGTGGCGGTCCACCGGGACCGGATCGACGAGCTGATCGGCAGCTACGCCGAGGGGTGGACGCTGGACCGGATGCCGGTGGTCGACCGCAACCTGGCCCGGATCGCCGTCTACGAGTTGCTCTACGTCGACGAGATCGACGACCCGGTGGCCATCACCGAGGCGGTCGAGCTGGCCCGGCAGATGTCAACTGACGATTCGCCGCGGTTCCTCAACGGTCTGCTGGACCGGATCGCCGAGTACACCCCGCACTAGCGGCTCCCGCCGCCACGGCGGGCACCGCCACGACCGCCGGTGCCACGCGACACCGCCGACGGGCCCGATCCCGCTGGATCGGGCCCGTCGGCGGTTGGGTGCGCAGCCGTCAGGAGGCGAAGAACGCCCGCGGGTCGGCGACCAGTACGCCGTGCTCGTTCAGCCGCTCGATGAGGCCGGACGGCGACGAGTCGTACACGATCGCCAGCGCCCGCAGGTCGTCGGCGCGGATGGACAACACCCGACCGTTGTAGTCACCGCGCTGCTGCTGGATCGCCCGGGCGTACCGGGCGACGTAGGCGAGGTCCTCGCCGACCTCGTCGTACAGCCGCTCCAGATCCAGGACGATCTTGCTGGTGGGCTCGTGACGTACCCCACTGCCGTCCGGCAGCAGTTCCGACACGGGTACCCGGTAGAAGTCGGCCAGTTCGGCGAGGCGGGAGACGGTGACTGCCCGGTCCCCACGCTCGTAGGAACCGACGACGACAGCCTTCCAACGCCCGTTCGACTTCTCCTCCACCCCCTGCAGGGACAGCCCCTGCTGCTGACGGATGGAGCGCAGGCGGGCGCCCAACGACTTGGCGTACTCAGAGGGCATACGGACTCTCCCAGTGCTTTGCCCGGGGCTTTCCCCAGCGATCGCTACGGAGCGTGACGGTACGGCGGTTCGCAAGCGCGGTCAAGTGGTGAATAGCTACCAGTGAACAAGATCGTGACGACTTGCCCCAAATTTCGTCTTACTGATGCGACACTCAGCGCCCGATATCGGCTCGGCAACGGGACGCTGGTAACGTTCGGCGTGACCGCTGACCAGCCGGGTGCCGGCCGGCGGTACCCATGACGTCCTTTAACGACCCGTCCCGTGAGGCGGGGAAGGGGGTCCGCTGTGGCCTACCCGTCGGCCACCCAATCATCGGCGACGATGCCACCGTCTGTTAAGAGCATCCTGACCAGCGCCGACATTCAACGCGTCGTCGACCGGATCGCCCATCAGGTGCTGGAGAAGACCAACGGGGCGCAACGCACCGTACTACTCGGAATTCCTACCCGGGGCGTGCCGCTCGCCCGTCGGCTCGCCGACCGGATCCGCACCTTCGAAGGGGTCGCCGTCCCGGTCGGTGTGCTCGATATCACCCTCTACCGGGACGATCTCCGGCTGAAGGCCACCCGCGCGCTCGGGCCCACCGAGCTGCCCTCCGGTGGCATCGACGGCCAGCGGGTCATCCTGGTCGACGACGTCCTCTACTCGGGCCGGACCGTACGGGCGGCGTTGGACGCGATCAGCGACCTCGGCCGGCCCAGCTCGGTGCAGTTGGCGGTGCTGGTCGACCGGGGTCACCGGGAGCTGCCGATCCGCGCCGACTACGTCGGCAAGAACATCCCCACCGCGCTCACCGAGAACGTCAAGGTGCTGCTCGCCGAGGTCGACGGCTCCGACGAGGTACGGCTGTTCAGTTCCCCCGGCACGGCCCAGGCGGCGGACGGCCCACAGCGGGGGAGGGACCAGCGATGATCAGGCACCTGCTGTCCGGCGCCGATCTGGACGCGGCGGACGCCACCCGGATCCTGGACACCGCGGTCGAACTCGCCTCGCTGGCCGGCCGCGAGGTGAAGAAGCTACCCACCCTTCGTGGGCGCACCGTGGTGAACCTGTTCTACGAGGACTCCACCCGGACCCGGATCTCGTTCGAGGCCGCCGCCAAACGACTCTCCGCCGACGTGATCAACTTTACGGCCAAGGGATCCAGCGTCTCCAAGGGCGAGAGCCTCAAGGACACCGCGCTCACCCTGCAGGCGATGGGGGCCGACGCGGTGGTAATCCGCCACCCCGCCTCCGGCGCCCCGCACCGGCTGGCAAACTGGGTGGACGGCTCGGTGGTCAACGCCGGCGACGGCACCCACGAGCATCCCACCCAGGCACTGCTCGACGCGTACACCATGCGGGCGCGGCTGGGCCGGCTCGCCGGCCTGCACGTGGTGATCGTCGGCGACGTGCTGCACAGCCGGGTCGCCCGGTCCAACGTTTTGCTGCTGGCCACCCTCGGCGCCAAGGTGACCCTGGTCGGGCCGCCGCCGCTGATCCCGGTCGACATCGCCACCGCGCTCGCCCCCGGCGTCGGGGTCGGCTACGACCTCGACGCCGTGTTGCCCACCGCCGACGTGGTGATGATGCTGCGGGTGCAGCACGAGCGGATGGCCGACTCCTACTTCCCGTCCGCCCGTGAGTACGCCCGCCGGTACGGCCTGGACGGGGCCCGGCTGCGCCGGCTGCCCGGGCACGCCATCGTGATGCACCCCGGACCGATGAACCGGGGCATGGAGATCTCCGCCGAGGTCGCCGACTCACCCCGCTCCACGATCGTGGAACAGGTCGCCAACGGGGTAAGCGTCCGGATGGCCGTGCTCTACCTGCTGCTCGGCGGCCGCGGCTGATGCGGCGCATCGGTCACCCACATTCGCACCGGCACCATCGCCCCCAGGCACACGACGAAAGGACCTCGCTGTGAGCGCGTACCTGATCAAGGGCGTCCGGGTCCTCGGCCGGGACCCCGTCGACCTGCTGCTGCGCGACGGCGTGGTCGCCGACGCCGGCTCCAAACTGACCGCGCCGGGTGCGCAGGTGCTCGACGCCGACGGCCTGATCGCCCTGCCCGGTCTGGTCGATCTACACACCCACCTGCGTGAACCCGGCCGGGAGGACGCCGAGACGGTGGAGACCGGATCGCGGGCCGCCGCGCTCGGCGGCTACACCGCCGTCTGCACGATGGCGAACACCTCCCCGGTGGCCGACACCGCCGGCGTCGTCGAACAGGTCTGGCGGCTCGGCCGCCAGGCCGGGCTGGTCGACGTACAGCCGATCGGCGCGGTCACCGTGGGCCTGGCCGGCGAACGCCTCGCCGAGCTCGGCGCGATGGCCGACTCCGCCGCCGCCGTGCGGATCTTCTCCGACGACGGGCACTGCGTCGCCGACCCCCGGCTGATGCGCCGCGCCCTGGAGTACGTCAAGGCGTTCGACGGCGTCGTCGCCCAGCACGCCGAGGAGCCCCGGCTGACCGAGGGCGCCCAGATGCACGAGGGTGAGGTCTCCACCCGGCTCGGCCTGACCGGCTGGCCGGCCGTCGCCGAGGAGGCGATCGTCGCCCGCGACGCGCTGCTCGCCGAACACGTCGGCAGCCGACTGCACGTCTGCCACCTGTCCACCGCCGGCAGTGTGGAGATCGTCCGGCAGGCCAAGGCCCGTGGGGTCCGGATCACCGCCGAGGTCACCCCGCACCACCTGCTGCTCACCCACGAGGCACCGACCAGCTACGACCCGGTCTTCAAGGTCAATCCGCCGCTGCGGACCGGCGAGGACGTCGCCGCGCTACGCGCCGCGCTCGCCGAGGGCGTCATCGACATCGTCGCCACCGACCACGCCCCGCACGCGGTGGAGGACAAGGAGTGCGAATGGGCGTACGCCCGGCCCGGGATGCTCGGGTTGGAGACCGCCCTGTCCGTGGTGCTGCTCACGACCGCGTTGCACGACGACGACGGTGCACCAGACTGGGAGCTGATCGCCGAGCGGATGTCCCGGGCCCCGGCCCGGATCGCCGGGCTGACCGGGCACGGGCACGACCCCGCGCCGGGCGTCCCGGCGAACCTCACCCTGATCGACCCGGCCGTCAGCCGCACCGTCGACCCGGCCGAGTCGGCCAGTCGCAGCCGCAACACCCCGTACGCCCGGATGGTGCTGCCCGGCCAGGTGGTCGCCACCTTCCTGCGCGGCGACGCAACGGTGCTCGACGGAAAGGCCGTGCGATGAACGACACCACCAACACCACTGCGGCACCCTGTCGGCGGAATCCGGCGCTGCTGGCGCTCGAGGACGGCCGGGTCTTCCCCGGCGAGAGCTACGGCGCGGTCGGGGAGACCTTCGGCGAGGCGGTGTTCACCACCGCCATGACCGGCTACCAGGAGACGCTGACCGACCCGTCCTACCACCGGCAGGTGGTGGTGCAGACCGCGCCGCACATCGGCAACACCGGGGTCAACGTCGACGACGACGAGTCGGACCGGATCCGGGTGGCCGGGTACGTCGTCCGCGACCCGGCCCGCCGTCCGTCGAACTGGCGCTCCACCGGTGACCTGGAGGACCGGCTCGCCGCCGAGGGCGTGGTCGGCATCTGCGGGGTCGACACCCGGGCGCTCACCCGCCACCTGCGTGACCGGGGGGTGATGCGGGTCGGCGTCTCCACCCTGACCGACGACCCGCAGGAGCTGCTGGACCGGGTCCGGCAGGCGCCGCAGATGGTCGGCGCGGACCTGTCCGCCGAGGTGACCACCGCCGAGCCCTACACGGTCACCGCCCAGGGCGAGCATCGTTACACGGTCGCCGCGCTGGACCTGGGTATCAAACGCAACGTGCCGCGCCGGCTGGCCCAGCGCGGGGTGACCACCCACGTGCTGCCGGCCACCTCGACGCTGGACGAGATCCTGGCCACCGGGCCGGACGCGGTGTTCTTCTCACCCGGGCCGGGTGACCCGGCCACCGCACACCACGCGGTCGAGTTGGCCCGGCAGGTGATGGCCCGACGTACGCCGTTGTTCGGTATCTGCTTCGGCTCGCAGATCCTCGGCCGGGCCCTCGGCTTCGGCACCTACAAGCTCGGCTACGGCCACCGTGGCATCAACCAGCCGGTGCTCGACCGCACCACCGGCAAGGTCGAGGTGACCAGCCACAACCACGGGTTCGCCGTGGACGCCCCGCTGAACACGGTGATCGACACCGATTTCGGCGGCGTCGAGGTGAGCCACGTGTGCCTCAACGACGACGTGGTCGAGGGGCTGCGGGCCCACGAGGTGCCGGCGTTCACCGTCCAGTACCACCCGGAAGCGGCGGCCGGCCCGCACGACGCGGACTACCTGTTCGACCGGTTCGTCGAGCTGATCGAGGGAAAACATGCCTAAGCGGACAGATCTGCAGCATGTCATGGTGATCGGCTCCGGGCCGATCATCATCGGCCAGGCCTGCGAGTTCGACTACTCCGGCACCCAGGCGTGCCGGGTGCTGCGCGCCGAAGGGCTGCGCGTGTCGCTGGTCAACTCCAACCCGGCGACCATCATGACCGACCCCGAGTTCGCCGACGCCACCTACGTCGAGCCGATCACGCCCGAGTTCGTCGAGCTGGTCATCGCCCGGGAGCGTCCCGACGCGCTGCTGCCCACCCTCGGCGGGCAGACCGCGTTGAACACCGCCGTCACCCTGCACTCCGCCGGCGTGCTGGACAAGTACGGCGTGGAACTGATCGGGGCCGACGTCGACGCGATCCGCCGCGGCGAGGACCGGCAGCTGTTCAAGGACATCGTCGCCACCGCAGGTGGCGAGACCCCGCGCAGCCGGGTCTGCCACAGCATGGCCGAGGTGCACGACACCGTCGCCGAACTCGGGCTGCCGGTGGTGATCCGACCGTCGTTCACCATGGGCGGGCTCGGCTCGGGCATGGCGCACACCCCGGCGGACCTGGAGCGCATCGCCGGTGCCGGGCTGGCCGCCTCCCCGGTGCACGAGGTGCTCATCGAGGAGAGCGTGCTCGGCTGGAAGGAGTACGAGCTGGAGCTGATGCGCGACCGCAACGACAACGTGGTCGTGGTCTGCTCCATCGAGAACATCGATCCGATGGGGGTGCACACCGGCGACAGCGTCACCGTCGCCCCGGCGATGACCCTCACCGACCGGGAGTACCAGCAGATGCGCGACATGGGCATCGCGGTGCTGCGCGAGGTCGGCGTCGACACCGGCGGCTGCAACATCCAGTTCGCCGTGCACCCGACCACCGGCAGACTGGTCGTCATCGAGATGAACCCCCGGGTGTCCCGGTCGTCGGCGCTGGCGTCCAAGGCGACCGGCTTCCCGATCGCCAAGATCGCCGCCAAGCTGGCGATCGGCTACACCCTCGACGAGATCCCCAACGACATCACCAGGCAGACCCCGGCGGCGTTCGAGCCGGTCCTCGACTACGTCGTGGTCAAGATCCCCCGGTTCGCGTTCGAGAAGTTCCCCGGCGCCGACCCGGAGCTGACCACCACGATGAAGTCGGTCGGCGAGGCGATGAGCCTGGGCCGCAACTTCACCGAGGCGCTCAACAAGGCGATGCGCTCGATGGAGACCAGGGCCGCCGGGTTCTGGACGGTGCCCGACCCGGCCGGGGCCACCGTCGAGTCCACTTTGGCCGAACTGGCTGTCCCGCATGACGGCCGGCTCTACACCGTCGAACGGGCGCTGCGGCTGGGCGCCACCGTCGCCCAGGTCGCCGAGGCGTCCGGCGGCACCGACCCCTGGTTCCTGGAGGAGATCGCCGGCCTGGTCGAGCTGCGTGGCGAGATCGAGGCCGCGCCGGTGCTCGACGCCGCGCTGCTGCGCCGGGCCAAGCGGGCCGGGCTGTCCGACCGGCAGGTGGCCGCGCTGCGTCCGGAGCTGGCCGGCGAGGACGGGGTACGGGCGTTGCGGCACCGGCTCGGTCTGCGTCCGGTCTACAAGACGGTCGACACCTGCGCCGCCGAATTCGCCGCCCGTACGCCGTACCACTACTCCAGCTACGACGCGGAGACCGAGGTCGCACCGTCGGACCGACCAAAGGTGCTCATCCTCGGCTCCGGGCCGAACCGGATCGGCCAAGGCATCGAGTTCGACTACTCCTGCGTGCACGCGGTGATGGCGCTCGCCGAGTACGAGACCGTCATGGTCAACTGCAACCCGGAGACGGTCTCCACCGACTACGACACCGCCGACCGGCTTTACTTCGAACCGCTCACCTTCGAGGACGTGCTGGAGGTCTGGCAGGCCGAGGACGCCGCCGGCCGGGCCGCCGGCGGCCCCGGCGTGGTCGGGGTGATCGTCCAGCTCGGCGGGCAGACCCCGCTCGGGCTGGCGCAGCGCCTCGCCGACGCCGGGGTGCCGATCGTCGGCACCCCACCGGAGTCGATCCACCTGGCCGAGGATCGGGGGGCGTTCGGTCAGGTCCTGGCCCGCGCCGCGCTGCGCGCCCCGGCGCACGGCACCGCTGTGTCGTTCGAGCAGGCCAAGGCGATCGCCGACGAGATCGGCTACCCGGTGCTGGTCCGCCCGTCGTACGTGCTCGGCGGGCGCGGCATGGAGATCGTCTACGACGACGCGACGCTGCGCGACTACATTGGCCGGGCCACCGACATCTCGCCGGAGCATCCGGTGCTGGTCGACCGGTTCCTCGACGACGCCATCGAGATCGACGTGGACGCGCTGTGCGACGCCACCGGTGAGGTCTACCTCGGTGGGGTGATGGAGCACATCGAGGAGGCCGGGATCCACTCCGGCGACTCGTCCTGCGCGCTGCCGCCGATCACCCTGGCCGCCCCGCACCTGGCCACCATCCGGCACTACACCGAGCAGATCGCCCGCGGCGTCGGGGTGCGCGGGCTGCTCAACGTGCAGTACGCGCTCAAGGACGACGTGCTGTACGTGCTGGAGGCCAATCCGCGCGCCTCGCGGACCGTGCCGTTCGTCTCCAAGGCCACCGCGGTGCCGCTGGCCAAGGCGGCGGCCCGGATCATGCTCGGCGCCACCGTCGCGCAGCTGCGCGACGAAGGGATGCTGCCGGCCACCGGCGACGGTGGCACGTTGCCGCCGGACGCGCCGATCGCGGTCAAGGAGGCGGTGCTGCCGTTCAAGCGGTTCCGCACCCGCGCCGGCCACGGCGTCGACTCGCTGCTCGGCCCGGAGATGAAGTCGACCGGCGAGGTGATGGGAATCGACCCGGCGTACGGCAACGCCTTCGCCAAGTCGCAGGCTGCCGCGTACGGTTCCCTGCCGACCAGCGGAAAGATCTTCGTGTCGGTAGCCAACCGGGACAAACGCGCGATGATCTTCCCGGTGAAGCGGCTGGCCGATCTTGGATTCGACATCGTCGCCACCGCCGGCACCGCCGAGGTGCTGCGCCGCCACGGCATCGCCTGCGAACTCACCCGCAAACACTGGGAGGAGTCCGGCGACGGGCAACCGGACGCGGTGACGTTGATCGCCTCCGGCGGGATCGCCTTGGTGATCAACACGCCGCAGGGTTCCGGTGCCAGCGCCCGCTCCGACGGGTACGAGATCCGCAGCGCGGCGGTCAACGCGGACACCCCGTGCGTGACCACCGTGCCCGGCGTCGCCGCCGCCGTGATGGGCATCGAGGCGCTGATCAACGGGGACATGGCGGTCCGGCCACTGCAGCAGCTGCACGCGGCGCTACGCCCGGAGACAGTCGGCCGGCAGGCCGCCCGGTGACCCGCTCCGGCGGGTACCGGCTGGCCCGGTCGGCGTTGTTCCGGCTCGGCGGCGGCGACGCCGAGACCGCCCACGAATGGACGCTGCGTCGGCTGGCCGCCCTGTCCCGCAGCCGGGTGGCGCTGGCCGCGTTGCGCACCCGGTACGCGGTAGCCGCGCCGCGTACCGTCTTCGGGATCCACTTCCCCAACCCGGTAGGCCTGGCCGCCGGGATGGACAAGGACGGCCTGGCCCTGCCCGCCTGGCCGGCGCTGGGCTTCGGCTTCGTCGAGGTCGGCACGGTCACCGCGCGTCCCCAGCCGGGCAACCCCCGACCCCGGCTGTTTCGGTTGCCGACCAGCGAGGCGGTAATCAACCGGATGGGGTTCAACAACGCCGGCGCCGAGGCGCTCGCCGACCGGCTCGCGGTGCTCGGCCGGCTGGACGAGCGGGCCGGGTTCGGCCGATCGCATCCGGCGCACGCCGACCGCCCGGTGCCGTTAGGCATCTCGCTCGGCAAGTCGAAGGTCGTGCCGATCGAGGAGGCGGTCGACGACTACCTGTCGGCGTACAAGGCACTCAGCGGCTACGGCCAGTACTTCGTGATCAATGTTTCCTCGCCGAACACCCCGGGACTGCGGCAGCTGCAGGACCGCGAACACCTCGACACCCTGCTGGCCGCGCTGGTGGGGGAGCGGCCGATCCTGGTCAAGATCGCGCCGGATTTGGCCGAGTCGGCCATCGCCGAACTGCTGGAGGTCTGTCTGGCCCGGGGTGCGGCCGGGGTGATCGCCACCAACACCACCCTGTCCCGGTCCGGCCTGGCCGTCGACGACGCCGGTCAGGCGGAGCAGGCCGGCGGGCTGTCCGGCCGTCCGTTGACCGGCCGGGCCCGCGAGGTGGTCTCCTTCGTCCATCGGGAGACCGACGGCGGGTTGCCGGTCATCGGGGTCGGCGGCATTCTCGACCCGGACGACGCAGCCCGGATGTTCGACGCCGGTGCCAGCCTGGTGCAGCTCTACACCGGCTTGCTCTACCGGGGTCCGGGGCTGGTCCGGGCGATCGCCCGGCAGGTCCGGGGCCGATGAGCGTACCGCGTCCGGCGGGCCCGGGGCCGACGAGCGCACAGCTGCCGGTGCCCGGCGACAGCCACCGCGCCGATCGGTTGCGGGAGCTGGACCGTCGGCACGTCTGGCATCCGTACGCCGCGCTGCCCCCGGCCATGGCACCCCTGCTGGTCGACAGCGCCGCCGGGGTCCGGCTGCGGCTGGTCGACGGGCGGGAACTGGTCGACGGGATGTCGTCGTGGTGGGCCGCCGTGCACGGCTACCGGCACCCGGTGCTGGACGCGGCCGTCACCGACCAACTGGGTCGGATGGCGCATGTGATGTTCGGCGGGCTCACCCACGAGCCGGCGGTCCGCCTCGCACAGACCCTGGTGGAGATCACCCCGCCCGGCCTGGAGCACGTCTTCCTCTGTGATTCGGGCTCGGTGAGCGTCGAGGTCGCGATCAAGATGGGCCTGCAGTACCAGCTCGGCCAGGGCCGGCCCGGCCGGCGCAAGTTGGCCACCTGGCGCGGCGGCTACCACGGGGACACCTTCCACCCGATGAGCGTCTGCGATCCAGAGGGCGGGATGCACCACCTGTGGCGCGGAGTGCTGCCGGCGCAGGTGTTCGTGCCCGCCCCGCCGGGCGACTTCGCTGCGGCGCCGGACGAGCGGTACCTGGCCGAGCTGGTCGACGCGGTGGCCCGGCACGCGGACGAGATCGCCGCGGTGATCGTCGAGCCGGTGGTGCAGGGCACCGGCGGCATGCGGTTCCACCATCCGGCGTACCTGCGCGCCCTGCGTGAGGCGACCGCCGCGCACGACGTACTGCTGATCTTCGACGAGATCGCCACCGGGTTCGGCCGTACCGGCGCGTTCTTCGCCGCCGAGCACGCCGGGGTGACACCGGATGTGCTCTGCCTGGGCAAGGCGTTGACCGGTGGCTACCTCACGCTGGCGGCCGCGCTGTGCACCCCGGAGGTGGCCGCCGGGATCTCCGCCGGTGGGGTCCTCGCCCACGGGCCGACCTTCATGGGTAATCCGTTGGCCTGCGCGGTCGCCAACGCCTCGATCGGACTGCTGCGTGCCGCCGTGCCGACGGTCGGGTCCAGGCCGGTCGCGGCCTGGCAGGTCGCCGTACGGCGGATCGAGGCTGGGCTGCGCGACGGCCTGGCTCCGGTCGCGACGCTGCCCGGCGTGCGCGACGTCCGGGTGCTCGGCGCGATCGGGGTGGTCCAGCTGGACCGGCCGGTCGACCTGGCGGCGGCGACCGCGGCGGCGGTGGACGCCGGGGTGTGGCTGCGGCCGTTCCGGGACCTGATCTACACCATGCCGCCCTATCCGGCGGACGACGATGACATTGCGCGGATCGCCCGCGCGATGGCGGCTGCGGCCGTCGCGGTACCGCGCTGAGGTCCACCCGGTGGTACCGCCGAGGAAGGGAGAGTCGATGGAAACCTTTGGTCAGCGACTGCACCGGGCCGTCAGCGTCCGGGGCCCGCTGTGCGTGGGTGTCGACCCGCATCCGCAGCTGTTGACCCGGTGGGGGCTGCCGGACGACGTCGACGGGCTGGCCCGGTTCGCTGCGACGGCGGTCGACGCACTCGGCGACGTGGCCGCAGTGGTGAAGCCTCAATCGGCCTTCTTCGAACGGTTCGGGGCTGCGGGCATCGGTGTCCTAGAGTCAACTATCCGACAGTTTCGCGAGGCTGGAGCCCTCGTCCTGCTCGACGTGAAGCGCGGCGACATCGGTTCGACGGTCGCCGCGTACGCCGCCGCCTACCTCGATCCGGCGAGCCCGTTGGCGGTCGACGCGGTCACGGCCAACCCGTATCTGGGCGTCGGGGCGCTCGCTCCGATGTTCGATCTTGCCAGCCGGCACGGCGGCGGCGTCTTCGTGGTCGCGCTGACCTCGAATCCCGAGGGGCGGGCCGTGCAGCACGCCCGGCTGTCCGATGGACGCACCGTCGCTCAGACGGTGATCGATGAGATTTCGCAGCTCAACGTGGGTGCGGAGCCGATTGGCAGTTTCGGTCTGGTGGTCGGTGCGACCGTTGGTGACACCGGCCATGAACTGTCGCACGTCAATGGTCCAATGCTTGCCCCGGGGCTGGGTGCGCAAGGTGGACGGCCCGAGGACCTGCGGACAGTGTTCGAGCAAGCGCTTTCCGCAGTCCTTCCGTCGTACTCCCGTGAGGTGCTGAACGCCGGCCCGGATCCGTCGGCGTTGCGGGCCGCGGCCGAACAGACGCTTGTTAAGTGTCGGGAGGCTCTCGGGGTCCTGATCTGAGTAAGCGATCGATTACCCCCGCGTGATCGTGGTGCGGCCACGTTGCCGAAAACGTCGCTGACCGCTAGTTTTCCCCGCGCCGGGAACCACATGCCCCTTTGGTTCCCGGCCACACCACGTTTCACAGAGCGGCGGTGCGGTCCGCCCGTCGCGATAGGGACCTGAGGAGAACTGGTGCCGCTCCCGTCACTGACCCCCGAACAGCGCGCAGCCGCGCTGGAGAAGGCCGCGGAGATCCGTAAGGCCCGTGCTGAGTTGAAGGAGCAACTCAAGCAGGGCAAGACCACCCTCGCCGCCGTGCTCGACCGGGCGGAGTCCGACGACGTTGTCGGCAAGCTGAAGGTTTCCGCCGTGCTGCAGGCGATGCCGGGCATCGGCAAGATCCGGGCGACCCAGATCATGGAGAAGCTCAAGATCGCCGACAGTCGTCGCCTCCGTGGCCTCGGCGACCAGCAGCGCAAGGCACTGCTCGGGGAGTTCGCCGCGAACTGATTCGCGGCAGGGTGTAGAAACAAGCAGTGACCATGTATGACGACGCGCGCCCGGCAGCTCGGCTCACGGTCCTCTCCGGCCCCTCCGGGGTCGGCAAGGACAGCGTGATCGAGCTGATCCGGGCGTGCTCGCCCTGGATCTGGCTGTCCGTCTCGGTGACCACCCGCCCGATGCGGGACTACGAGGTCGACGGCGTCCACTACTACTTCGTCGACCGACCCGAGTTCGAGCGGATGGCTGCCACCGGGCAGCTGCTGGAGTGGGCCGAGTTCGCCGGCAACCTCTACGGCACTCCGCGCTCGGCGGTCGAGCAACGACTAAGCACCGGCGAGCCGGTGCTGCTGAAGATCGACCTGCAGGGTGCCCGGCAGGTGCGGGCGGCGATGCCCGAGGCCCAGCTGGTCTTCCTCGCGCCACCCAGCGTCGAGGAGCTGAAACGGCGCCTCGTCGGTCGGGGGACCGACGACGAGGAGACGATCCGTCGCCGGCTGGAGCATGCCGACGAGGAGCTGGCCGCCGAGCGGGAGTTCGACGTCACGGTGGTGAACGACGAGGTCGAGCGAGCCGCAACCGAGCTGGTAGGATTGCTCGGTTCGTCATTATTGACCGACGCCCAGTCACACCGCCCGGCCTGACAGCACCCAGCGACAGAGCCCGACGACACAGAGGTTGCATCCCGTGGGATCCATTGCCAGCCCGGAAGGCATCACCAACCCGCCCATCGACGAGCTGCTGGAGAAGACCTCGTCGAAGTATGCCCTGGTGATCTTCGCAGCCAAGCGTGCCCGCCAGGTCAACGCGTACTACAGCCAGCTCGGTGAGGGCCTGCTGGAGTACGTCGGACCGTTGGTGGAGACCACGCCGCAGGAGAAGCCGCTCTCGATCGCCATGCGAGAGATCAACTCCAACCTGCTCACCGCCGAGCCCACCGACCAGCCCTGAGCGCCGGTACGCCGGCCCGCGTCCCGCCCCGGGTCGTTCTCGGCGTCGGCGGCGGGATCGCCGCGTACAAGGCGTGTGAGCTGCTCCGACTGCTGACCGAGTCGGGCCACCAGGTCAAGGTGGTGCCGACTGCGGCGGCGTTGCGTTTCGTCGGCGCGCCGACCTGGTCGGCGCTGTCCGGACAGCCGGTCGCCGATGACGTCTTCAGCGACGTCCACGACGTGCCGCACGTGCGGCTCGGCCAGCAGGCCGACCTGGTGCTGGTCGCCCCGGCCACAGCGGACCTGATCGCCCGGGTCGCGCACGGGCTCGCCGACGACCTGCTCACCAACACTTTGCTGACCGCCCGGTGCCCGGTGCTGCTCGCCCCGGCGATGCACACCGAGATGTGGGAGCATCCGGCCACCGCCGACAACGTCGCGCTGCTGCGCCGTCGCGGTGTGCTGGTCATCGAGCCGGCGACCGGCCGGCTGACCGGTTCCGACTCCGGCAAGGGCCGGCTGCCCGACCCCGGGGAGATATTCGCCGTCGCCCGCCGGCTCCTGGCCCGGTCCGTCGACCCGGCCGCCGGCCTCGTCGGCGCCGACCTCACCGGCCGGCGGGTGGTGGTCACCGCCGGCGGCACCCGCGAACCGCTCGACCCGGTGCGGTTTCTCGGCAACCGGTCGTCCGGCAAGCAGGGGTACGCCGTCGCTCGTACCGCCGTCGCCCGTGGCGCGCAGGTGACGGTGGTCGCCGCGAACGTCTCGCTGCCCGATCCGGCCGGTGTCCGGCTGATCCGGGTGGGCAGCACCGAGGAGTTGCGGGTCGCCACGCTCGCCGCGGCGGCCGAAGCCGACGTGGTCGTGATGGCGGCGGCGCCAGCCGACTTCCGGCCGGCGAGCTACGTACCCACGAAGATCAAGAAGGGCGACGGCGGGCGACCGCCAGTGATCGAACTGGTCACCACCCCGGACATCGCCGCCGAACTCGGCGCGGCAAAGCGACCCGGACAGCTCCTCGTCGCGTTCGCCGCAGAGACCGGTGACCTGCTGACCAACGCCCGGGCGAAGCTGGCGCGCAAGAACGCGGACCTGATCGTCGCCAACCAGGTGGGTGTCGACCGGGTGTTCGGCGCCGACGCCAACTCGGCCACAGTGCTCGACGCCGACGGTCCGGTCGCGGTGCTCGACGAACGCGGCAAGGAGCAGCTCGCCGACGACATATGGGATCTGGTGGTGGCCCGACTGTCGCAGTGAGCTGCGCTACGTCGGTCGGCGCACCGCCGGATTCCTTCGTCGGCACGGCGCCAGACCCCAACGTGGATGACTAGACTGCCGGGAACCATTGCTTTCGGATTCAAGGAGTACCGTGGCACGCCGTCTCTTCACCTCCGAGTCTGTCACGGAGGGCCACCCGGACAAGATCGCCGACCAGATCAGCGACGGGATCCTCGACGCGCTGCTGACCCAGGACCCCCGGTCCCGGGTCGCGGTCGAGACCCTGATCACCACCGGCCAGGTGCACGTCGCCGGGGAGGTGACCACCCAGGCGTACGCGGACATCCCGGCCATCGTTCGCGAGACGATCCTCGGGATCGGCTATGACTCCTCCAAGAAAGGGTTCGATGGCGCGTCCTGCGGCGTGAGCGTGTCGATCGGCGCACAGTCGCCGGACATCGCCCAGGGCGTCGACACCGCCATCGAGCGCCGGGTCGGCGAGTCGGCCGACGACACGCTCGACGCCCAGGGCGCCGGCGACCAGGGCATGATGTTCGGATTCGCCTGCTCGGAGACGCCGGAGCTGATGCCGCTGCCGATCGCGTTGGCGCACCGGCTGGCGAGACGGCTGTCGGTGACCCGCAAGGACGGCACCATCCCGTACCTGCGGCCGGACGGCAAGACCCAGGTCACCGTCGAGTACGACGGGCTGCGGCCGGTGCGGCTGGACACCGTGGTCGTTTCCAGCCAGCACGCCGCCGACATCTCGCTGGAGTCACTGCTCACCCCGGACGTGCGCGAGCACGTGATCGCCCCCGAGCTGGAGGGCCTCGGCCTGGACACCGAGGGCTACCGGCTGCTGGTCAACCCGACCGGGCGCTTTGAGATCGGCGGACCGATGGGCGACGCCGGCCTGACCGGCCGGAAGATCATCGTGGACACCTACGGTGGGTACGCCCGGCACGGTGGCGGCGCGTTCTCCGGTAAGGACCCGTCGAAGGTGGACCGTTCGGCGGCGTACGCGATGCGCTGGGTGGCCAAGAACGTGGTGGCGGCAGGACTGGCGGAGCGGTGCGAGGCGCAGGTCGCGTACGCGATCGGCAAGGCCCACCCGGTGAGCTTGTTCGTGGAGACGTTCGGCACCGAGAACGTGCCGGTGGACCGGATCGAACGGGCGATCGGCGAGGTGTTCGACCTGCGGCCGGCCGCGATCATTCGGGACCTGGACCTGTTGCGGCCGATCTACCGGCCGACCGCCGCCTACGGCCACTTCGGTCGGGAGCTGCCGGAGTTCGCCTGGGAACGCACCGACCGGGCCGCTGACCTGAAGTCCGCCGCCGGAGCCTGACCCACCGCCGCTGACCGTACCGCCGGGGGTGGCGGGTCGCCGGTCACCCCGGCGGCCGGGCAGGATGGCCCGGTGAGCACCCGAACGGGACACGACCGGCAGCCTGCCGACCGGCTGCCGGTCGCGCGAATCTGCGTCGACGTGCCGCTGCCGCACCTGGACCGGCCGTTCGACTACCTGGTCCCGGCGGAGCTCGACGACGGCGTGCAGCCGGGCACCCGGGTCCGGGTCCGGTTCGCCGGACAGCTGGTGGCCGGGTGGGTGCTGGACCGGGTGGCCGCCTCCGGTCACGACGGCAAGCTCGCCTTCCTCGACAAGCTGGTCTCGCCGGAACGGGTACTCAGCGCCGAGATCGCGGCTCTGGCCCGCACCGTCGCCGACCGGTACGCCGGGCACCTGGCCGACGTACTGCGGCTGGCGGTGCCGCCGAGACACGCCCGCGTCGAGCAGGAGCCCAGCGAACCCGAGCCCGGTCCGGCCGCTGTGCCACCCGACGCTGTGCCACCCGACGCCGACGGATGGGCGGCGTACCCGTCCGGACCCGCGTTTCTACGTGCCGTCGCCGACGGCCGGCCGGCCCGCGCCGTCTGGGCACCGCTGCCTGGCGAGGACTGGCCGACCCGGTACGCCGAGGCGATCGCCGCCACCGTACGGGCCGGTCGGGGCGCGATCGCGGTGCTACCGGACGGACGAGACGTCGACCGGCTCGACGCTGCCCTGCGCCGGGTCCTCGGCACCGGTCGACACGTGGTGCTCACCGCGGCGCTCGGCCCGGCCCGGCGCTACCGGGCGTTCCTCGCGGCGAGACGCGGCCTGGTCAACGTGGTCGTCGGCACCCGGGCGGCGATGTTCGCCCCGGTTGCCGATCTGGGACTGGTCGCCATCTGGGACGACGGCGACGACGTGCACGCCGAACCGCGTGCGCCCTACCCGCACGCCCGCGAGGTACTGCTCACCCGGGCACAGCTGGGCGGGGTCGCGGCGCTGCTCGGCGGCTTCGCCCGCTCCGGTGAGGCGCAGCAACTCGTCGAAACCGACTGGGCCCGGGAAATCATCGCCGCCCGGGCGACGGTCCGGCGACGTGCCCCACGGGTCACCCCGGCCGGCGACGATGCCCAGCTGGCCCGCGACGCCGGTGCCGCCACCGCCCGGCTGCCCAGCCTGGCCTTCGCCACCGCCCGTATGGCGTTGCAGGCCGGGCTGCCGGTGCTGGTGCAGGTGCCCCGACGCGGCTACCTGCCGGCGGTGTCCTGCGCGGACTGCCGGACCCCGGCCCGCTGCCCGCACTGCGCCGGCCCGCTGGCCCTGCCGGCGGCGACCGCCACCGCCCAGTGCCGCTGGTGCGGCCGACCGGCCGCCGGCTACGCCTGCCCGCACTGCCACGGGCGGCGGCTACGGGCGGCGGTCACCGGTGCCCGGCGTACCGCCGAAGAGCTCGGCCGGGCGTTCCCCGGCACCACGGTGCGGACCTCCGGCCGCGACGAGGTCCTCACCGCGGTGCCGGCCGAGCCGGCGGTGGTGGTCGCCACCCCCGGCGCCGAGCCGGTGGCCGCCGGTGGCTACGGCGCCGTACTGCTGCTGGACACCTGGGCGTTGCTGACCCGGGCCGACCTGCGGGCGGCGGAGGAGACCCTACGTCGCTGGCTGTCCGCCGCCGCGCTGGCCCGGCCGGCGGCCGACGGCGGCCAGGTGGTGGTGGTCGCCGACGGTGGGCTCGCCCCGGTGCAGGCACTGCTGCGCTGGGATCCCGGCTGGTTCGCCGCCCGCGAGCTGGCCGACCGGCGGGAGCTGGGTTTCCCGCCAGCGGCCCGGATGGCCAGCGTGACCGGCCCGGCCGAGGCGGTGGCCGAACTGCTGGCCGCGTTGCGGATGCCGGACAGCGCCGAACTGCTCGGTCCGGTGCCGGCGACCGACGGCCAGGAACGGATGCTGATCCGGGTCCGCCGGTCGCAGGCGGCCGAGCTGGCCCGGCAGCTACGGGTGGCGGCCGGCACCCGCACCGCCCGCCGGGCCAGCCAGCCGGTACGCATCCAGATCGACCCGCTCGACCTGCTCTAGCTGGCTTTGGCCAGACGAGGGACGTGCACGGGAGTTCGTCTGGGTATGGGCTTGGCGGCGTAGGCTGCGCCGGGTGACGAGGACGAGGCAATCATGGGGTTCGGACAGGGCGGCGGCGGATGCCTCCTACGCGGCGGCGTTCGACCGGTTATTCGTTCAGGGTCGTGACGCGGTCCTGTCTGGGACGCACTACCGGGACACGCCGCCGGTCGAGGGTGGCCGGTGGGGGATGCCGGTGGTGTTCGTTCCCGATACGGACAGTGTGTCGAGGCTGGCTGCGGTGACCGCCGAGGTGATGAGGTTGGCCGGTCCGGGTCATTGGCCGACCGGCGCCCCGGAGGCGGTGCATTTCACGGCCGGAGTGATGTCGGCGGCGGTGGCCTGTTGGGTGAAGGCGTGGAGGTCCTTGGGCAGGCAGCCGCCACCAAGGCCGAGTCCGGGGGTGAGGTAGTGATGGCCGATCCGGGCGTCGTGGCCGATTGCGTCGGCGAGGTCGCTGATGTTGGCACCTACAGCGGCGCTCATCTCGGCTACGGCGTCGATGAACGAGATGCGGGTGGCCAGATAGGCGTTCGCGGTGGCCTTGACCATCTTGGCGATGACGAGGTTTTGATGCCTCCAGCAAACCCGGTGCGGGACAGTCACGGTCGCCCGAGTGACTACCGCGTCCGTCACGGCGTCCGGCGTGCGCCCGTAGACTGGAGGCACTGTTTGCCCACGACAAGGAGCCTGACCGCGTGACCGTCCAGCCCATCCGACTCTTCGGCGACCCGGTGCTGCGCACTGCGGCCGAGCCCGTGGTCGACTTCGACGCCGAGCTGCGCGGGCTCGTCGCCGATCTGACCGACAGCATGACCGATCAGAATGGTGCCGGCCTCGCCGCGCCGCAGCTCGGAGTCGGGCTGCGGGTTTTCACGTTCCACGTCGACGACCTGCTGGGCCACCTGGTCAACCCGGTGCTGGACTTCCCCGACGAGGAGGAGCAGGACGGCCCGGAGGGCTGCCTGTCCATCCCGGGGCTCTACTTCGACACCAAACGTCGACAGAACGTCGTCGCGAAGGGCTTCAACGAGTACGGCGACCCGATGCAGATCGTCGGTAGCGGTCTACTGGCCCGCTGCGTCCAGCACGAGACGGACCACCTCGACGGGGTGCTGTTCCTGGACCGGCTCGACGCCGTCACCCGCAAGGAGGCGATGAAGGCAATCCGCGAAGCCGACTGGTACGACGCCGCAGCGCCGCCGACGGTGAAGGTCAGTCCGCACCGCTCACCCGGTGGCCTGTTCCGGCCGGGTGCGGCGACCAGCCCGTTCGGTCTGGGCGGGTGACGGCGATGCGACTTGTCTTCGCCGGTACTCCGGCGATCGCCGTCCCCGCGCTGGACGCGATCGCCGCCAGCGACCACGACCTCGTCGCGGTGGTCACCCGGCCGGACGCTCCTGCCGGGCGGGGCCGCCGGCTGGTCCGCTCCGCGGCCGGCGTCTGGGCCGACGAGCGGGGGATCGAGGTGCTGACCCCGCAACGCCCACGGGAGCCGGAGTTCCTCAGCAGGCTGACCGAGCTGGCCCCGGACTGTGTACCAGTCGTCGCCTACGGTGCCCTGGTCCCGCCGACCGCGCTGGCCATCCCCGCCCACGGCTGGATCAACCTGCATTTTTCCCTGCTGCCGGCCTGGCGTGGGGCGGCTCCGGTGCAGCATGCGGTGCTGCACGGCGACGAGGTGACCGGCGCGAGCGTGTTCCAGCTGGAGGAGGGTCTGGACACCGGCCCGGTGTTCGGCACGGTGACCGACCAGGTCGGCCACACGGACACCGCCGGCGACCTGCTGCAGCGGCTGGCGTCCAGCGGCGCGCAGTTGCTGGTCGCGGTGCTTGACGGGATCGCCGCCGGCACCGCCCGGGCGGTGCCGCAGCCGGGTGACGGGGTGTCACTGGCCCCGAAGCTGTCCGTCGACGACGTCCGGGTGCGGTGGACCGATCCGGCGTTCGCGGTGGACCGGCGGGTGCGGGCCGGCACCCCGGCGCCGGGCGCCTGGACCACGTTCCGCGACGAGCGGGTCAAACTCGGGCCGGTCCGGCCGGTGCCGGACGGCCCGGAGTTGAAGCCGGGGGAGGCGCTGGCCGAACGTAGCCGCTTGCTGGTCGGCACGGCCACCGTGCCGGTCGCGCTCGGCGAGGTCCGGGCCGCCGGCAAGAAGGCCATGTCGGCGGCGGACTGGGCGCGCGGCACCCGCATCACCACCGGCGAGTTCTTCGGGTGAGCGCGAGGAATGAGCGAGCGCAGCGAGTGAGCCCCGCAATCGCGAACGGTCGGGGCGACCGTGGGCAGCGTGACCGTGGGCAGCGTGGCCGCCGCCGACGGGCCGACCCGGCGCGGGACGCGGCGTACGATGCCGTCGCGGCGGTGTACCGCGATGACGCCTACGCCAATCTGGTGTTGCCGACAATCCTGCGGGAGCGGGAGCTGCGGGGGCGTGACGCCGCTTTCGCCACCGAGTTGGTCTACGGCACGCTGCGAATGGTCGGCACCCTCGATCTGATCATCGCCCGTGCGGCCGGGCGGGAGGTGGACCGGATCGATCCGCCGGCCCGTGACGCGCTGCGGCTGGGCGCGTACCAGCTGCTGCGTACCCGGGTTCCGGCGCACGCTGCGGTGTCGGCCACGGTGGATCTGGTGCACGACGTGGCGCCGGGAGCGGTCGGGTTCGCCAACGCCGTACTGCGGGAGATCGCCACCCGGGACCTGGACGACTGGCTCGCGGAGCTGGCACCGGACGAGCAGGCCGACCCGGTCGGCCACCTGGCGGTGACCTACCATCATCCGCCGTGGATCGTCCGGGCGTTCGCGGAGGCACTCGGTGAGGAGTCCGCCGACGGCCTGACCGAGACGACCCGGCTGCTGATCGAGGACAACGAGCCGCCACCGGTGCACCTGTGTGCCCGACCGGGCCGGGTCGACGCGGTCGAGCTGGCGGACGCCACCGGCGGGGCACCGGGCGCGTTCTCGCCGTACACCGTCTATCTGCCCGGCGGCGCGCCGGGCGAGGTGTCGGCGGTCCGTCAGGGCCGGGCGCACGTGCAGGACGAAGGCTCGCAGCTGGTGGCCGCGGCGTTGGCCGACGCCGAGGTGTCCGGTTCGGACCGGCGGTGGCTGGACCTGTGTGCCGGGCCGGGGGGCAAGGCAGCGCTGCTCGGCGGGTTGGCCGCCGGTCGCGGCGCCGAGGTGACCGCAGTGGAGGTCGCCGAGCACCGGGCCCGGCTGGTGGAGCAGGCGGTACGCGGGCTGCCGGTGGCGGTGCACGTCGCCGACGGTCGTCAGGTGGGTGCCGGGACGGAGCTGCCCGAGTCGTCGTTCGACCGGGTACTGGTGGACGCGCCGTGCACCGGGCTCGGCTCGCTGCGCCGCCGTCCCGAGTCGCGCTGGCGGCGTCAGCCGTCGGACCTGCCGCCGTTGACCCGGTTGCAGCGGGAGCTGCTCGCCGCCGGGCTGCGGGCGGTCCGGCCGGGTGGCGTGGTGGCCTACGTGACGTGCTCACCACACCGGGTGGAGACGCACGTGTCGGTGACCGAGGCGGCCCGTAGGTCCGGCGTACCGGTGGATTTCGTCGACGCCCGGCCATTGCTCCCGGCGGGTATGCCGGGGCTCGGCGCCGGGCCGTCGGTGCAGCTGTGGCCGCACCGACACGGCACCGACGCGATGTTCGTGGCGTTGCTGCGTCGGGTCGGTCAGCCCTGACGGACCGGCAGGGCGGCGGTGCCGCCGTCGCGTACCGATCGGGTCAGCGGTGGTTGGTCGCGCCAGAGCAGGCAGCGTACGGCGAGGTTGCCGTCGTCCCACTCGTCCTTGAACGGGTAGTCGTAGATGGTGCCGAAGCGGTGTCGCAGGTCGTCGTCGACGGGTAGGCCGGCGTAATTGGCGACGACTCGGCGGCACCGTTCGTGTACCTGGTCGGCGTTCGCGGCGAAGTCGTCGTAGGGCAGGTCGGCTTCCAGGTACAGCCCGGCGAATTCGCTCTGGTGCGGTTCGGTGCAGGCCACCGGTTTGAGGATTCCGACGTCGCCGGCGGCGTTGGCGCTCGGGTTGAAGCAGCCCCAGCGCAGCGGGTTCGGCTGGTCGAGGGCGCCGGCGAGGCTCCCGGTGCGGGCGACGAAGGTGCGGTCCTGCATGCTGACCACCTCGCCGACGTCGCACCGGTACCAGCGGGCGCCGCCGTTCCAGGACGTGGTGGACGGGACGACGACTTCGAGCCGGAGCCGGCCGGCCTGCCAGTCGTCGCCGAGGAATTCGTGGACCCGCTGGTCGCAGTCGGTACGGGCGGCCCGCCGGCTGGACGAGCCGGGGGCGGGGGAGTGGTCCGCTACGCCGTGCACCCCGGTGAAGATCCCGACGAAGACCGTCTCCACCTCGTGGGACTGTCCGCAGTCGACGGGTCTGTACTCGGTGCCCTGGCCGACGGTACCGGCGGAGATCGGATGGCACTCGCCGGCCTGTGGTACGAACACTTTCGGTGTCGCGATCCTAGCCCAGTTGTTGGTCAGGTCGCCATCTCCGATATCGGACCGGACAGCGGGCGCGCATCCCGCCGCCGTGGTCAGCATCGCGACCGTCAGAACCAGCTTTGCCCACCACCGCATGTCGTACGCCCTCCCCATGGTTGGAAGATCGTAGACAGCTAAGTGTACTTCACGTAGTCAACTGACTCTCCAGGGTAACTATGACCTGCTGTCTAGCGGACTGCGGCCCGCTGCTCCACGATGGAGCAGCAGGCCGCAGCCGGACGATCGATGATGGATCAGGCAGGTGGGGCGAAGGTGATGCTCTGCGGACCGTTGGCGCGAATCGGTTCCCCGGTGGCGCTACTGAAGTCGGTACCGCCATGCCAGCGGTGCTCTCCATCGCAGACGCAGTGGATCTTGACTTGCTGTCGCGGTAGGACCAGGAGTGACGCCCCGGTCGCCCTGTCGGCCAGCTCGGCGAGCCCGACCGGGTCCTTTGTGCTGACATTGAGGAGTGTCAGCTTGCCCGGAACCTGCGGCGAGTCGGCGGTCTCAACGCTCACCGAGGTGCCAGCCTCCATCTGGTACGCGTACGGCGGGGCGTTGACGTCCGCCGTGACCAGATCGGCGCGCAGCCGGTTGCCGACGTGTCCACTCCACTGGTACGGGTAACCGTCGGCGTTGAACAGCAGCGGCCACTCGTACGGCCCCAGCCAGTCGATGACGAACGCTCCCTTGTCGCCGATCGGCGAGTAGCGCGGATCCCGTGAACCGTCGGCGACCGGCGCGACGACGCCGACCGTACCGTTCGTCACGGTCTCGTCATCCGCGCCCAGCACCGTGCCGACGATCATCGAGCGCGGGTCCAGGCGGATCGTCGGTCCGGGCCGCACCTCGTCGGCGGAGAAGGTGAACCACCGCGCATCTTTCTGGGTGCCGGTGCCGCCGACCTGGCTGACCCACTGGGCGCCGTACTGGCTACCCGAGTCGGGCAGCGCGAACAGATTGTATGAACCCGGACCGGGAACCGAGACATTCACCAGGCCCCGCGAGTCGCTGCGGGTCGGACAGACGGCAGGAAAGCTGAACGTGAATACCGGAACGGCGAATACGCAGATGCCGGTCACCGGCTCACCGGTGACGGCATCCACCACGTCGGTGCGGATGCCCGGCCCGTCGAAGGTCGTCGTCGCGTACGCCTGCGGTGCGATCGTGGCACCGCCCAGGAGGGCTGCGGCGACCACCGAACCGAGCGCGATCCTCCGTTTCCGGTTGCCGACCGAGCGTGGTTCGACGGCGCGGTGGGCCCCGCCTTTGCCGCCTGTGGAAAATCGAGTGATTCTCAACGAGGTTGCCCCTTTCGCATTTGCACTGCACTGCTAGGTGCCAGATGAGTTTGTAGCACGGATCATCGTCAATTCCCGGTTGCGGATGCCGGTGCGGCGAGCGTTTCGCTGTCGATCGGTGCCCGCGATGCCTGGAAACGCGCAACCGGGTTCGGTTCCGGGTGACGCCGCTCAGGCGGACTCGCGCCATACGACGGGGGTCGGCAGCAGCGTCCCGCCGGATGCGATGGAGTTGCCGTCGATCTGGTGCAGCACCAGGTCGGCGGCGCGGGCGCCGATCTCTTTCGCCGGCTGGTGCACGGTGGACAGCAGCGGGTTAGTGCGTAGCGCCCAGGCGCTGTCGTCGAATCCGACGACCCCGACATCGGCCGGCACGGTCCGGCCGGCCTCACGCAGGGTCTGGATCGCTCCGGCGGCGACCACATCCGAGGCGGCGAAGATGCCGTCGAGGTCGGGTGCCCGATCCAGGAGGGCCCGCATGCCGTTGACGCCGCACGAATAGTCGTAGAAGGGGACCTCGGCAACCAGGCGGGAGTCGAACCGGTCGCCGAGAGCCTGGCGGAAGCCGGTGAGCCGGTCGGCACCGGAGTCCCGGTTCAGGGCAGCAGCGATCATGCCGATCCGTCGCCGGCCGGTGGCGGCCAGGCGGGTGGTGATCTCGCGCGCTGAGCCGACGTTGTCGACGCCGACGAACGGGATCTCCTGCGCCAGGTCGGGCGGATGCCCGACGAAGGTGGCCGGCAGCTTCAGGTTGGTGACGACCCGGGTGATCGGGTCGTGCGCGCGGGCCGAGACGATCAGCGCGCCGTCGACGAAGCCGCCGCTGAGGTAGCGAGCAACCCGTTTGGTGTCCCGGTCAGAGTCGACCACCAGGTTGACCATCTGATACTCGGCGACGGAGAGCACCGCGTTGGCGCCCAGCATGAGGGCTCCGATGTTCGGGTCCTCCATGAACAACGAGTGCGGTTCGAGCACGATGAAGCCGACTGCCTGGGAACGCTGGGTGACCAGGTTACGGGCGGCGGTGTTGGGGACGTAGCCGACCTCGGCGATGGCGGCGAGGATCGCGGCGCGGGCGGCGGGGGAGACGTAGCCGCCGTTGAGGACCCGGCTGACCGTGCCCCGGGACACACCGGCGCTTGCGGCGACGTCGTGCACGGTCGCCCGCTTCGTCGTCGGTCTCGGCCGGTTCACGTCGAACACTGTAGCGGCCGGCCCTTGACCTGCGACGGAACGCGCCCTTAACGTGTGCACGTTCACACATTCGTTCGCCGACTGTTCGCCCGGCGAAATGTGTGCACGTGCACAGAGTCAGTTCGTTCCGGCAGCGAGGACACCCCGATGAAACCGCCCCGTGACCGGCCGGCCGCACCACTGCTGCCGTCGATCCGCGGCATCACGCTGGGCTGCGACTACAACCCGGAGCAGTGGCCGGCAGCGGTGTGGCGCGAGGATGTGGCGCTGATGCGTCAGGCCGGCATCGGCCTCGTAGCCATCAACATCTTCGGTTGGTCGAGCATCGAGCCCCGGCCGGGCGAGTACGACTTTGCCGCCCTCGACGAGGTGATCGGCCTGCTGCACGACGCCGGCATCAAACTCAACCTCGGCACCGGCACTGCTTCCCCGCCACCCTGGCTGACCACCCGGCACCCCGAGCTGCTGCCGCAGGCAGCTGACGGCACCACCCGGTTCCCCGGTGGTCGGCAGGCGTGGTGCCCCAGCTCGCCGGTGTTCCGCAGGCACGCCCTGGCGCTGGTTGAGCAGGTCGCCCAACGCTACGGCGGGCACCCCGCGTTGGCGCTGTGGCACGTGTCCAACGAGCTTGGCTGCCACAACGCGCTGTGCTACGACGAGGCCAGCGCGGTCGCCTTCCGGAGCTGGCTGCGAAAGCGCTACGACAGCCTTGACACGCTCAACGACGCCTGGGGCACGGCCTTCTGGAGTCAGCGCTACGGCGACTGGGACGAGGTGGAACCACCCCGGGCGAACCTGTCAGTGCCCAATCCGGCGCAGCTACTGGACTTTCACCGGTTCAGCTCCGCGCAGTTGCTGGAGCACTACCGCGCCGAAGCGGCGGTGCTGCGCCGGCACAGCACCGCGCCGATCACCACGAATCTGATGGTAACCGCCCATATCAGAGATCTAGACTACTGGTCCTGGGCGCCTGACCTGGACGTCGTGGCCAACGACCACTATCTGGACCACCGGCTCGGCGACCCGGTCGCGGAACTGTCCTTCGCCGCCGACCTCAGCCGTGGGCTAGCCGGGGGAGCGTCGTGGATGCTGATGGAGCAGGCGACCGGCGCGGTCAACTGGCAGCCCTGGAACCTCGCCAAGGAGCCAGGCCAGATGATCCGCAACTCGCTCACCCACGTCGCCCGGGGCGCCGACGCGATCTGCTTCTTCCAGTGGCGGGCCTCCGCCGCCGGGGCTGAGAAGTACCACTCGGCGATGCTGCCGCACGCCGGCACCGACACCACCACCTGGCGGGAGGTGCTGCGGCTGTCGGAGGTCTTGGACCGCGTCGGTGAGGTCGCCGGCACTCGGGTGCGCTCCGACGCGGCCCTGCTGTTCAGCTGGGAGTCCTGGTGGTCCGCCGACGGTCCGGCCCGCCCGTCGACCGAGATCCGCTACCTCGACCAGGTGCACGCCGCCTACACCGGCCTGCGGGAGCTCGGCGTGACCTGCGACGTCGTCGCGCCGGACGTCGACCTCGCCGGCTACCGGCTGGTCGTCGTGCCGTGTCTGCACCTGGTGACCGATGAGCAGGCCGCCGCGCTGGCCGAGTACGTCGACGCGGGCGGCCACCTGCTGGTGACCTTCTACAGCGGCATCGTCGACGAACACGACCGGATCCGCCTCGGCGGCTACCCCGGTGCCTTCCGCGAGCTGCTCGGCGTGGTCGGCGAGGAGTTCGTCCCGCTGCTGCCCGGTGTCGAGGTCACCCTGGACAACGGAGCCCGCGCCCGGTGGTGGACCGAGCGGTTGCGAACCACCACCGCCGCGCCCCTCGCCCGGTACGCAGACGGCCCGCTGCCCGGCACCCCGGCCGTCACCCGCAACGCCCACGGCGCCGGCACCGCCTGGTACGTGGCGACCGCGCTGGCCTCCGATGGGCTGCGGGACGTGCTGCGTACCGCCGCCGACAGGGCCGGGGTGACCCCGCACGGTCCGGAGAACGACGGCTCGGTCGAGGTGGTCCGGCGCGTCGGTACCGACCGCAGCTACCTGTTCGTCGTCAACCACGGCCGTCGGGAAATTCGCCACGCCGCCAGCGGCTACGAGCTCGTCACCGGGACCCCGGTCGACGGGCAGCTGCGGGTCGGCCCCGGCGAGGTCCGGGTGGTCAGAGAGGAGCCGGCTCGGTGAGCAGATTCCGTACGGTGCGGTCGACGGCGACCGGCCGTCGCCGGGCACCCGTACCGCACAAGCGCGCCATCGCGATATTCGTGGTGCCGTTCGGGGCGCTTTTCGCGCTGTTCTACGCCGTCCCCATCGGCTATGCCGTGGTCCAGTCTCTGTACGTGGTTGAACGCACCGGCACCTTCGGTCCGGCCCGGGAGGTCTTCGGCGGGCTCGCCCAGTACCAGCGGGTGCTCACCGACAGCCCCTTCTGGTTCTCGATCGGCCGGGTGCTGCTGTTCGGCGCGGTGCAGGTGCCGGTGATGCTCGGCCTCGCCCTGCTGCTGGCCCTGCTGCTCGACTCGGGTCTGGTCCGCGGTCGGCGCTTCTTCCGGCTCGCCTTCTTCGTGCCGTACGCGGTGCCCGGCGTCGTCGCGGCGATCATGTGGGGCTTCCTGTACTCGCCCAACCTGTCGCCGTTCACCGCCGTCACCGGTCGGGCGGACCTGCTCGGCGCGGACCTGGTGCTGTGGTCCATCGCCAACGTCGTGACCTGGGTCTACGTCGGTTACAACATGCTGATCATCTACTCGTCGCTGCTGGCGATCCCGCCGGAAATCTACGAGGCGGCGCGGCTCGACGGTGCCGGCCCGGCCCGGATCGCCTGGTCGATCAAGATTCCGATGGTGATGCCGGCGATCGTGCTGACCACCGTCTTCTCCATCATCGGCACCCTGCAGCTGCTGGCCGAACCGCAGGTGTTCCGGACCTTCAGCTCGGCGGTGTCCAGCACCTACACCCCGAACCTGACCGTCTACTCCACTTCGTCGATCCCCAACTTCAACCTGGCTGCGGCCTTCTCGGTGGTGCTCGCCTTGGCGACCTTCGCGCTGTCCTTCACGTTCCTGAAGTTCACCCAGCGTCGGGGCGTGCGATGAGCGCCCCAGCCCGCACCCCCGCCGGCCACTCGCCTGGCGGTACGCCGCTGCGGAGTTCGATGCTGTCGCGGTCCGCCGCCACCCTGGTGATGCTGGTCTGCACCGCGTACTTCCTGGTGCCGATCTGGTGGCTGTTGGTCGCTTCGGCGAAACCCGGCGGGCGGGTCACTCAGGGGGCGCCCCTGTGGTTCGACGACTTCGCGCTGGTCGACAACGTTGCCGAGGTGCTGACCTACCGCGACGGAGTGTTCCCCCGGTGGATTCTCAACAGCCTCGCCTACACCGGCGGCGCCGCCCTGATCGGCACTCTGCTCGCCGCGATGTGCGGGTACGCCCTGGCCAAGTACCGGTTTCCCGGCCGGGAGACGCTGTTCAACGTGGTGCTCGGCGGCGTGCTGGTGCCGGCGACCGCGCTCGCCCTGCCACTGTTTCTGATCTTCAGCCGGTTCGAGGCGACCAACACCTTCTGGTCGGTGTTCCTGCCCAGCCTGGTCAACCCGTTCGGGGTCTACCTGGCCCGGATCTACGCCGCCGCGAGCGTGCCGGACGATCTGCTGGAAGCGGCCCGCCTCGACGGCGCTGGTGAGGTACGGACCTTCTTCACCGTCGCCACCCGGCTGATGCTGCCCGCACTGGTCACCATCTTCCTGTTCCACTTCGTCGCGGTCTGGAGCAATTTTCTGCTGCCGCTGATCATGCTCGGCGACGAGCGGCTGTTCCCGGTCACCCTCGGCCTCTACACCTGGAACACCCAGGTCAACCAGTTGCCCGAACTGCGTGGTCTGGTGCTCGTCGGCGCGTTGCTGTCGATCGTGCCGCTGGTCGCGGCGTTCCTGCTGCTCCAACGGTTCTGGCGGACCGGCCTCGGGGCGGGCTCGGTCAAGTGACCCCGCCTTTCGCCGGACCCCCGTCCATCCACCGATAATGAGAGAAGGATTTCGATGAGATTCCCCGCCTCGACAGTCGGCGTACTGCTCGCCAGCACGCTGGCGCTGGTCGCCTGCTCCTCCGGCGATTCCGGCGATTCCGGTTCCGGCGCCGACTGCAGCCCGGCCGAAGGCCCGGTCACCCTCGACTTCACCTCCTGGATCCCCGGCATCGAGCAGGTGGTCGAGGTCTGGAACGAGCAGAACCCCGACATCCAGGTCAACGTGCAGACCGGGCCGAACGGCAACGGCGGCACCTACCAGAACTTCTTCAATCAGCTGCGGGCCGGCAACGCGCCGGACCTGGGCCAGATTGAGTACGACGCGTTGCCCAGCTTCAGGGTGCAGGACGGCCTGGTCGACCTAGGTGCCTGCGACATCGTGCTCGACGCCCGGGACCAGTTCGTCGACTGGACCTGGGGGCAGGTCAGCTTCGGCGAGGAGGGTTCGGCGTACGCCGTACCGCAGGACGCCGGACCGATGGCCCTGTTCTACCGAGCGGACCTGTTCGAGGCCAACGACATCGAGGTGCCGACCACCTGGGCCGAGTACGCGGCCGCCGCCGAGACAGTCCGCGCAGCAGGCGGCTACATCACCAACTTCTCGCAGAGCGACATCAACCAGTTCGCCGGCCTGGCGTGGCAGGCCGGCGGCCGCTGGTTCGCCAACGACGGCGATCAGTGGACGGTAGACCTGACCGACCCGCAGACCACCCAGGTCGCCGAGTTCTGGCAGGACCTCATCGACCGAGACCTCGTCTCGGCCGAGCCGCCGTGGACCACCGAGTGGGACAACGCCTACAACAGCGGTTCCGTCTGGACCTGGGTATCAGCGGTGTGGGGCGCCAACTCGATCAGCTCCGGTGCGCCGGACACCGCCGGCAAGTGGGCGGTCGCGCCGATGCCGCAGTGGAATGCTGGCGAGCAGGTAGCCGGCAACTGGGGAGGTTCATCCATCGCCGTGTTCCAAGGCAGCGAGCACGTCTACGAGGCAGCTCAGTTCGCACTCTGGTTGAACACCTCCGAGGAGGCGTTGACCCTGCTCAACGCAGAAGCGAACATCTACCCGGCCACCACCGCCGGTACCCAGCTGCCGGCGCTGCGCGAAGGCGTGGAGTTCTACGGCGGCCAGCCGATCTACGAGGTCTTCGCCGAGGCGTCGCAACAGGTTGCCGCGGACTTCGTCTGGGGCCCGACGATGACCCAGACCTACGCTGACGCCTCCGATGGCTTCAAGGCGGCGGTCTCCGGTCAGGGCACCCTGCTGGACGCACTGACCGCCGCCCAGGCCTCGACGGTGGATACCCTGAAGTCGCAGTCCATCCCGGTCACGGAGTAACCGTTTGATCATGTACCTGCGGGCCGCGGGCACCAGCCTCGTGCTGGACGCCCGTGGCCCGCACCCACCGGTCGTCCTGCACTGGGGCGGCGACCTTGGCGACCTGACCGAGGGCGAGTTGACCGACCTGGCCGACGCGGCGGTCCCGCCGGTGCCGCCCAGCGCGGTCGATCAGCCGCTGCGGTTGACCCTGCTGCCCACCCCGGGCCAGGGCTGGACCGGCCGGCCCGGCATCGCCGGACACTGGTCCGGGTCCGGGCGGCCCGTTGACGACCTGCGGCTGCGAGCGGTCAGCCGGACCGGCCCCCGCGATCTGGTGGTCGACTGTGACTGCGCCGCCAACGGGTTGCGGGTGAGCACCGATGTCTCGCTGAGCGACCAGGGCGTTCTACGGATCCGCCACCAGGTACGCAACACCTCTGAGGTCGACCTGCACCTGGCCGCGTCGGACGTGGTGCTGCCAGTGCCGGAGCAGGCTGCGGAGGTGCTGGACTTCACCGGGCTGTGGGCCCACGAGCGACGTCCGCAGCGCGGCCGGCTGCGCGACGGTACATGGATGCGGCAGACCCGCCATGGCCGGCCCGGGCACGACGACCCGTTCCTGATGGTCGCCGGCACCGCCGGCTTCGGGTTCCGGCATGGCCGGGTGTGGGCGGTGCACCTGGCGTGGAGCGGCGACAAGCAGCTGTACGCCGAACGCCAGGCAACCGGGCACAGCCTGCTCGGCGCCGGTGAACTGCTCGCCCCCGGCGAGCTGATCCTGCCGCCCGACGGCAAGTACACCACCCCGTGGACGGTCGCCGCTTTTTCCGCCGACGGCCTCGACGGTCTCTCCACGCGGCTGCACGGCTGGATCCGGGCCCGCCGGCCGCTGCGCGGGCCTCGGCCGGTGGTGCTCAACACCTGGGAAGCGGTCTACTTCGACCACGATCTCGACCGGCTGACCCGGCTGGTGGACGCCGCCGCGCAGGTCGGCGTCGAACGATTCGTCCTCGACGACGGCTGGTTTACCGGTCGGGTCGACGAGCGGCGGGCGCTCGGCGACTGGGCCGTCGATCCGCAGCGCTGGCCGGCTGGTCTGGGGCCGCTGGTCGACCGGGTCCGCTCCCGGGGCATGGACTTCGGGCTGTGGGTGGAACCGGAGATGGTCAGCCCTAACTCCGAGCTGGGCCGCGTCCACCCCGAGTGGCTGCTCGGGCCGGCGCACGCTCCGACCTGGCGGCACCAGCGGGTGCTCGATCTGGGCAACCCGGACGCCTACCGGTATCTACGGGGGCGGCTTGGCGCGCTGCTCGAGGCGTACCCGATCGCTTACCTCAAGTGGGACCACAACCGGGACCTGCTCGCCGCAGCCGGCGCGCACCGGCAGACCACGGCGCTCTACCGGCTCCTGGCCGACCTGCGGGTGGCCCACCCTGACCTGGAGATTGAAAGTTGCGCCTCCGGTGGCGGCCGCATCGATCTGGGCATCGGTGAATTGGTCGACCGGTTCTGGACCTCCGACACCAACGACCCGCTCGACCGGCAGCGGATCCTGCGTTGGACCAGCGTGCTGATGCCGCTGGAGTATCTCGGCGGGCATCTGGGTGCCGGCACCGCGCACGTCACCGGCCGGGCCACCGATCTGGGCTTCCGGCTGGCCACCGCGCTGTTCGGACACGCCGGCATCGAATGGGACCTGACCTCCGCGACCGACGCCGAGCGCGCCGACGTCGCCGAGTGGGTCGCCGCGTACCGGCGGTTGCGGCCACTGCTGCACACCGGGACGCTGGTGCGCGCCGACAGCCCCGATCCGGCCCGGCAGCTGTACGGGGTCGTCGACGCCGACCGGCACACCGGCGTGTACGCCCTGGTGGCGCTCGACGCGGCGCGGTCGGCGTTGCCGGTGCCGCTGCGGCTGCCCGGCCTCGACCCGCAGCGTCGCTACCGGGTGAGCCCACTGCGGATCGGCCCGGCGCCGGCGACGCTGCAGGTGCGGCCGCCGGCCTGGCTGCACCCCGGTGAGGTGACCCTGCCCGGCCGGGTGCTGGCCGAGGTCGGACTGCCCGCACCGCTGCTGCACCCGCAACAGGCGGCGCTGTTCACCGCCGATGCGGCCGGCTGAGCGCACACCTGTAGATCGTTCCCCCGATGGGTCGCTGGCGCGTCACCGGCCGCCCACAGTGCCCCGTGCCGTGTTGACGGTCGGGTGACGCGGTGTTGGCGAAGGTCAGGTCCACCGCACGCCGTTCAGGGGGACCAAATGATCAGGACGATGCTCCGGGTCCGCGCCCGCAGCGGATTTGAGACGGTTGTGGCGTCGGCGTGGCGCGCCGTCGCCGACGACATCGGTGCGATGCCCGGGAACCGACTACGCCAGCTGCTCGTCGACGCCACCGATCCGGGTACCTTCGTCGTGGTCACCGAGTGGGCGGACGACGCCGCGCTGCGCGACTATCTCGACGGACCCGTCGCCCGGCGGTGGGCCGACGCCGTACAGGCCGCCTGCGAACCGCCTGCCGTCGGCAGCTACCGGGTGATGCACGGCCGGGCCGGCACCGACGCCCGGATCTATGTCGACGTGGCGATCGTCGTTCCCGTCGACCGGATCGACGAATTTCACCGTGGGCACGTCGAGGTCGTCACCCGCATGTCCGGAGTGGATGGCTACCTGCGCGAGGAGCTGCTGCGCGAACCCGGCACCCCGGTGCACCACATCTTCGCCGAGTGGCGCAGTCAGGAGCAGTTCCGCCGATGGATCTCCGACCCCGACCACGAGCGGGCCGAAGCCGGTCCGATCGCGGAGTTCCTCGTCGGGATCCGGCCCCGGATCTTCCACCCCGCCGACCCGTCGAACGACCCGCCAGCGGCACCGGCACACAGCACCGACGTGCTGGTGGTCGGCGCCGGGCCGACCGGGCTGACCACGGCGATCGAACTGGCCCGCCGGGGTGTCGACTGCCAGATCATCGACAGACTGACCAGCCCACCGGACCAGGCAGACAAGGCGATCGGGGTGCACTGCCGCACCATGGAGATTTGGGCGGACCAGGGCGTCGACCGAGAGGCCATGAACGCCGGCAGCTGGCTGGTCGGTCAGGCGGTCTTCGTCAACGGGCACCAGGTGCACCGGGGCAGCTGGGAGCTGCCCGGGCTGCCGTACGCGCACCTCGGGCTGCCGCAGTACGAAACGGAACGGATTCTCACCGACCGGCTCGCCACCCTCGGCGTACGGCCCCGGCGCGGCACCGAACTGGTCGACTTCACCAGCGACGACGACGGGGTCACCGCCAACCTCGCCCACGCCGACGGCGGCACCGAAACGGTCCGCGCCAAGTTCCTCGTCGGTGCCGACGGCGCGCACAGCCGGGTACGCCAACTACTCGGCCTCACCTTTACCGGCGGGCTGGGCCGCTTCCCGCAACTGTTCATGCTCGGCGACGTCGACGTGGGCTGGGACATGCCCGCCAACCACCTGCTGCGGTTCATCCACGAGACCGACGGCCAGCTGGACAACATGCTCGTCTGCGTACCGCTGCGGGGTGAATCCCGCTACCGGATCGCGACGATGGCGCCGCCGCGCTACTTCGCCGCTACCTGCGGCGAGAACGCCCCGCCCGGGTTCAGCGCCGAACTCGGCGAACCGACCCTCGCCGACGTGCAGGCAGTGCTGGACCAGCTCGCGCCGGCCGGTACGACCGCGGCCAACCTGCGGTGGTCGTCGATTTTCCGGATCAGTCACGGCATCGTCGACCGCTACCGCGATGGGCGGATCTTCGTCGCCGGCGATGCCGCCCACCTGCACCCACCAGCCGGCGGCCAGGGCATGAACACCGGCATTCAGGACGCCTGGAACCTGGCGTGGAAGCTGGCGCTGGCGGTCCGTGGTGTCGCCGCGCCCGGCCTGCTGGACAGCTACGAGATCGAGCGTCGACCACAGGGGGAGGAGGTCGTCGGGCGGGCGGTGCGGCTGGCCTTCACCGACGAGTTGGAGCGTGAGGACCTCGAACGGCAGTTCCTGCAGGAGATGTCGATGCTGGTCAGCTACGCCGACAGTCCACTGGTCGGCGAGTCGCTGGCCACCGTGGACGCGCTGCGCACCGGCCCGGCCCCGGGGGAGCGCGCTCCCGACGTGTCCGGCCTGCGTCGGCGCGGTGTCGGGCATCCGATGCGGCTGCACGAGCTGACCCGGGGGACCCGGCACACCCTGCTGCTCTACGCCGACCGGACAGCGGACGAGGCCACTCTGGCCGCCATCGACAAGCTCAGCGCCGACCTGCCGGAGCGGACGTACGGCGAGGTCGAGGTCTACCTGCTGCTCAGCCCGGACACGCCAGCCCCGCCAGCGGACCATCCACCGGTGCTGCACGACGCCGCCGGTGGGTTCCGGGCCGGGTACGGCACCGCCGGCGCCGCCGCCTACCTGATCCGGCCGGACGGCTACGTCGGTTTCCGCAGCCAGCCGATCAACGTCGAGGCACTACGCCACCACCTGCACCTGGTGTTCAACGGCGGTGCCCGGTGACCGCCGCTTCCCCGAACCACACGGGCCAGACGGGCCGGACAGACCAGATAGACCCGGCCGGCCCAGTCCGTGCCGTGCTGTCGATGCGAACCCGCCCCGGGTGCGAGCGGCGGTTCGAGACCGAGTGGCAGGCCATCGCCGATCAGATTCGCATGCTCGACGGTTGCCTGCGCCAGGACCTGGTCCGCGACGCCGACGATCCCCGTAGCTACCTGATCATCACCGACTGGGCGGACCGGGAACGCCTCGACGCGTTCGGCCGCAGTGCGCAGCGCGACCGGCTGCTGCGGGTGATCCGGGAGTTGCGTGAATCCGCGCAGCGGCACACCTACCAGGTGCTGCACAGCGTGCCGAGCGAACGAAAGGAGCCGCGATGACCGCCGACCCACGACCGGCCGAGCCGGTCGGGTCCAACGAGCCAGCCGTCCCGGCGGCGGAGTTCTACACCGACGGTTACGCCGCCGACCCGTACCCCACCTACGCCCGGATGCGTGCGCAGTGCCCGGTCCGGTTGGTCGCCTCACCTCGGTTCGACTCCTATCTGATCACCCGCTACGACGACGCGCGGGCGGCGTTGACCGACCCTCGGCTGTCCAAGGACCTGTACGGCCCGGAAGGCCACTACCTGCGGTTCTTCGGGCCCAACTCGGAGGGCCTGAACAAGAACATGCTCAACTCGGATCCGCCGGAGCACAGTCGGCTGCGGCGGCTGGTGTCGCAGGCGTTCGCGCCCCGGCGGATCGAGGCCCTGCGGCCCCGGATCGGCCAGGTCGTCGACGATCTGCTCGACAAGTTCGCGCCGAGAGGCGAGGCGGACCTGATGCACGAGTTCGCCGTACCGCTGCCGATGGTGGTGATCTGCGAGCTGCTCGGCGTGCCGAAACCCGACCACGAACAGGTGCTCGGCTGGACCCAGGTGATCCGGACCTCCGGCTCGGCCAGTCGACCGCCCGACCAGGAGCGGGCGGCGGTGCAGCAGGTACAGGCACAGCTGCACGACTACCTGACCGGGCTGGTCCGGGCCAAACGCGCGACGCCGGCCGACGACATGCTGACCGCCTTGATCGACGCCTGCGACCACGGTGGGGCGCTCACCGAACGGGAGCTGGTCTCCACCGCGTTCCTGCTGCTGTTTGCCGGTCACCAGACCACCGCCGACTTCCTCGGCAACGCCATGCTGGCTTTGTTGACCAACCCTGGACAGTACGAGCTGCTGCGGGCCCGGCCCGAGCTGCTGCCGGCGGCCGTCGAGGAGCTGCTGCGCTTCGACGGCCCGCTGCCGATCGCCAGCCCTCGGGTGGCCACCGAGGACGTCGAGTACGACGGTGTCCGCATCCCCCGCGGGGCAGCGGTCGGGGTGGTGCTCAACTCGGCCAACCGCGACCCGGACCACTTCACCGACCCCGACCGCCTCGACGTGACCAGCGAACGCGGACCCCATCTGGGCTTCGGCCACGGGGTGCACTACTGCCTGGGGGTTTCGCTGGCCCGCATCGAGGCCCGGACCGGTATCGGCGGGCTGCTGCGCCGGCTGCCGGACCTGCGGCTGGCCGTACCCGCCGCCGAACTGCGTCGACTCCCGGCAGCCTCGCCGTTTCGCGGGCTGCTCGAGCTGCCGGTCCGGTTCACCGCCGCCGGCTGACCCACCACCGGTCACCGGGCGAACCGACCCGGCTGATCCCCACCGTTCTGCGAGGAGTTGTCATGGTCTTCCGCAACGTGATCGTCTGCCGCATGGTGCCGGGCAGCGAGAACAAGATCGCCAAGACTTTCGGCCACTACGACAAGGCCACCCGGCCGCAGGACTTCGGCGTCATCGGGCGCATCCTGCTGTCCCACCACGACCTCTACATCCACATCGTCGAACGCAACGAGGACCCGGCGGTCTCCGGGCAGACCCGGGGGCTGCCGGCGTTCAAGGAGATCGCCGAGGCGATCGGCCCGTACGTCACCCCGTACCCGCGCAACTGGCAGAACCCGTCGCACTCGGTGGCCAAGGAGTTCTACCGCTGGGCTGCGGAGGGGAGCAGCCCGGCGGGAGGGGCCGGCCCGGACCCGGCCGGCCGGCATCTGACCGTGATCGTCGGGCGGATCAAGCCCGGCGCGGAGGACAACGTCGCCCGGATCTTCACCGAATCCGACGCCGGCACGTTGCCGGTCGAGATGAGCGTGACCGCACGCTGGCTCTACTCGATCGACGACGTCTACGTGCATCTGCTGGAACGTTCGGTCCCGCACACCGCCGACGACGCGCGGATCCACGACAAGCCGAAGTTCGGCAAGATCATGGAAGAGTTGAGCCCGTACATCAGCCCGTACAACCAGGACGCCTGGCGCGGCCCGGTGGACGCGGTCGCCAAGGAGTACTACCGCTGGCGGGCTGAGGACTGACCCCGACGGTGCGGTGACCGGCGGTCGCCGCCAGCCGGCTACCGGGAGGCGGCGACCAGCCGGTTGGAGCCGGCCCGGGTGACGTCGTAGCCGACCCGACCGGCGGTGCCGAGCAGCTTCAGCGCCGCGCGCACCCTGGGCGGCGGCCAGGCCGGACGCCTCGGCCAGCGCGCCGACGTCGATGCTCGGATCCCAGTCGAGCAGTTCGCCGATCAGCTCGGCGTCGTCGGCGACCTCGTCGCCGGCCAGGGCGGGCAGGACGCCGCCCTCGCCGGAGAAACGCCGGGCCGGCTCCGGTGACAGGGTCAGCGACAGGCCCATCCCGGCCAGGTCCAGCTCTCACACGGTGGCCGCCGGTGCCGCGCCGGCGGCCACCGGCGGTCCGTACACCCACAGCACCGACCGGTCGCCGGCACCGGGCAGCCGGCGCAGCAACGTCGCAGCCTCGGCGGCCGGGATCTTCGCCCGCAGGTCCGTCCCCGCCGCGATCACCTGCACCTCGGCGAAGCCGCGTAGCCAGCGGCGGGCAGCGGCACCTTCCGCTCCACGACCAAACTGTCCATCATAGACGCCGTCAGGTCGTCCGGGGTGACGTCGAGGCGGGCGTACACCCCGCAGCAGCCGGAGAAGGACTCGAACCGCAGCCGGTCGCGGCCGCCGGTGACCACCGGGTCGAGGCTGGCCGGGTCGATGGGCCGGTGGTAGCGGGTGCGGGCCACCTCGGCGACGGGCGGACGGGTTCAGATACCGGTAGGTCGCGACGGCGTTCACGGTGGCGCAACCGTAGACTGGTCGCCGGTGCCGGCCGGTCGCGGCGGCGAGTGACAGCGGGGGAGTGCGTACGGATGAGGTCAGGCCTGCCGATTCTGAAGGCGCACGGCTCGCAGAACGACATCCTGGTCGTCGAGGGCCGGCCGGGCGACTACGCGGCCGAGGCGGACGTGCCGCACCTGGTCCGCCGGCTCTGTGACCGGTCTGGGCCGCTCGGCGGCGGCGACGGCGTCTACTTCGTCGATTTCGGCCCGGCGGTGCCGCAGGCAATGTTCTTCAACCCGGACGGCTCGTTCGCCAAGCTGTGCGGCAACGGGATGCGCTGCGTCGGACGGCTGGTGCTGGACACCCGCGACGCCGAGCGGGCGGTGGTCCGGGCCGGGGACAGCGACTTCGTGGTGCTGCGGGCCGAGTCGACGCCGGAAGGAGTCCGGCAGACCGCGGTCGAGATGCCGAAGGTGGATTTCGATCCCGCCGAGCCGGTGGTCGCCGTGGCGCAGCCGCACGTCGACACCCCGCTGCCGGCGCTGCACCCCACGTACGGACTGACCGCACTCTCCGTACCGAACGACCACCTGGTCGCGGTGGTGGAGAAGTTCGACGAGGCCGAGCTGGTCGCTACCGGGGAGCGGATCACCGCCGCCACTGACCTGGTACCGCGTGGGGCGAACCTGTCGTTCGTGTTCCCGCTCGACCACGGCGAGATCTACGTGCAGACGTACGAGCGGGGCGCCGGGCTGACCCCGTCGTGCGGTTCGGGCGTCGTCGCCTCCCGGGCGGTCTGGTCGCGGCTCGGCCTGGCCGGGGCCGGCGAGCGGATAATCGTCCGAAACCCGGGTGGGGTGGCGACGGCCTGGCTGACCGGTGACCCAGCGGCCTGGCAGGCCACCTTGCAGGGCAACGCGTCGTACGTCTACCGGGCCGACGTCGACCTGGCGGCGGTCGTCGCCGGCACCTTGGCGTCGGTGCGGCGGGACACGTTCGTCGACGAAGTCGAGGCGTTCGCCCAGTTGCGGGAGAACAACCACGCCGTGCTGCACGCCGCCGGCGTACACCCTTCGATCGGCTGATTTCTGTCCCGACGCGGGCCGGCTCCGGCCCGGCTCCGGCCCGAAGTCGGGCACTTCCGATTTTCCGACCGGCCACCGACCGGGTGGCGACTGATTCCAGTCTGGTCAGCGTCGACTCCATGTCGATGGACATCAATGCAATGTCGAGTGATGCGGAGTTCTGGCGGTATCGGCAAAAGGTGCCAGCGTACGGGAGCACAAGACAGAATGACATACCTCTACATCAATCTGTTTTGCGCCTAACATCTGTGTCAGTCAGGTACCCCGGTTACCCGGTCGGTCTGTCACAAACAGGTCGGCCGTGCATCGAAAGGAGGCGGGAGATGACACTCTCCCGGCCACCCCGGCGCCGCTGGCGCCTCGGGCTTACCACCATCGCAGTAGCGACCGCCGCGCTGGCGTTCGCCGCGCCGGCCAACGCCGAACCAGCGGAAGGCCAGATCCTCTACGCGGGCGGTGAGAACACCGTCGCAGGCTCGTACGTCGTAGTCTTCGACGAGAGCAAAGTGGACAGCGTCGGGGTCGGGCGTACCGCACGCACTCTCGCCGCAAAGCACGACGGCGCGGTGGCCCGCACCTACTCGACCGCGCTGCGCGGCTTCGAGGCCCGGCTGACCGAGAAGGCCGCCAAGCGCCTCGCCGCCCACCCGGCGGTCGACTACGTCCAGCAGAACCGCACCGTCACCCTCGCCGCCACCCAGACCCCCACCCCGTCCTGGGGCCTGGACCGCATCGACCAGACCGCGTTGCCGCTCGACGACAGCTACACCTACCCGAACTCCGGATCCGGTGTCACCGCGTACATCATCGACACCGGCATCCGGTTCGCCCACAACGACTTCGGCGGGCGGGCCGTCACCGGCTTCGACGCGGTCGACGGCGGCAGCGCCGACGACGGCAACGGGCACGGCACCCACGTCGCCGGCACGGTCGGCGGCACCGCGTACGGGGTGGCCAAGGATGTCACCCTGGTGGGGGTCCGGGTGCTGAACAACAGCGGCGGCGGCACCTACGCCGGGGTCATCGCCGGCATCGACTGGGTCACCGCCGACCACGCCGCGGGCGAACCGGCGGTGGCCAACATGAGCCTCGGCGGCGGCTTCGACCAGGGAGTCAACGACGCGGTCACCCGCTCCATCGCCGACGGCGTTGTCTACTCGCTCGCCGCCGGCAACAGCAACGCAAACGCCTGCAACTACTCGCCGGCCGCCACCCCCGACGCCATCACCGTCGGCGCCACCACCAGCACGGATGCCCGGGCCAGCTACTCCAACTGGGGCACCTGCCTGGACATTTTCGCCCCGGGCAGCAGCATCACCTCGGCCTGGCACACCACCAACAGCGCCACCAACACGATCAGTGGCACCTCGATGGCCGCCCCGCACGTCGCCGGGGCGGCAGCGCTGGCATTGGCGGCCAACCCCGGCTATACCCCGCAGCAGATCCGTGACCTGCTGGTCGACGACGCCACCAGCAACGCAGTCAGCAACCCGGGCAGCGGATCACCGAACAAGTTGCTGTACATCGGCGACGTCGAGCCGCCCACCCAGGACTTCACCCTCGCGGTCACCCCGACCAGTGGTGCGGTCGACCCGGGCGATTCGGTGACCGCGACGGTCAGCACCACCACCGTGATCGGAGCCCCGCACACCGTCACCCTCGGTGTCACCGGGCTGCCGAGCGGTGCGACCGCCATCTTCAGCCCGCCGTCGGTCACCTCCGGCGGGTCGGCGACGCTGACCATCGCCACCACCACCGGGGTCGGCACCGGCGTCTTTCCGCTGACCGTGGTGGGCACCGGGCCGGAGACGGCGCAGTCGGCGCCGTTCACCCTCACCGTAAACAGCCCGCCCGGCTGCTCGCAGACCAACTCGACCGACGTCGCGATCAACGACAACAGTACGGTGGAGAGTTCGATCACCATCACCGGCTGCCCTGGCAACGCCAGCTTGACCAGCACCATCGAGGTGAACATCTTCCACACCTGGATCGGTGACCTGACCGTGTCGCTGATCGCCCCGGACGGCAGCATCAACGTGCTGCACAGCCGGTCGGGCGGCAGCACCGACAACATCTTCCAGACCTACACCCGGGACCTGTCCGGTGAGGTGGCCAACGGAGTCTGGAAGCTGCGGGTGCAGGACTCGGCCAGCCTGGACACCGGCTACCTGGACAGCTGGACGCTGAACCTCTAGCCGAAACGGCGACGGACCGACCGGGACCCGGTCGGTCCGTCGCCGTCGCTGTTGCGCCTCGCGTCGCTGGTCAGCCGCCGAGCTCGTCGGCGAGGTCTTGCAGGTCCTGCATCGTCTCGGCGAAGTCCGCCGTCTCGTCGGCCGGCGGGGCCTCGACGGTGACCGCCCTGCCGTAGTCGGTAGTTCATCGTGATGTCGTTCTTCGTGCCCATGACGAGCTTCACCCGACGTGGCTGGTACTGCTCGTCAACCCACACATCGACGGCGACCACGGTGATCTCGCCGTCCTCGGGGTCGATTTGGGTCAGCTCGGCGGCCGGTGAGTCGCCGAAGCTGATGACGCCGCTGACGTCGACCGGATCGCTGCTGGGCCAGGTCCGCTCGCAACGCCACGGCGTCCAGAGCTCGTTGTCGACCATGGTGCCGGCCACGGTGGTGCCGGCGAGTGTGCGTCGGGTGCTGACCATTCTGCCTCCATCGGTACGGCGGCCGGACCGCCAAAGCCTAGGGCGATGCATTGGCGCACTCCACTTTCGCCGTCGGTTGTTCCGCGATCCGCGCACCTCGACTGCCAGCGCATGAGCGGTATGAGCGAACAGTCAATTAGGCCACCGACAGTGGGCACGCACCGCCCGAGGTAGAGCGGTGCGTGCCCACTGAGGAGTGAGTCGATCGTGGTCAGGAAGCAGCCGGGGTCAGTTTGATCAACTCCCAGCCGCCCTCCGGCACGTCGTCGGTCGGATCGGTCCGTAGATTCATCGGGTTCGCCATGCCCAGGTACAACGTCGATCCGTCGGCCACCATCGTGCGGATGCCGTAGTTGAGGTAGTTGCCGGCCAGTCCCTGCGTGTCGACCGCCGTTGCCGGCCGCAGCGTCGAGCCGAACATCCACAGGTCGCCGCCGTACCGCTGCGGGTCGATGGTGATCGGGTCGGGCCCGGCGGTCGACGCGGTGGCCGCCGCCGGATAGCCCATCCCGGCCGCGGTCTGCGGCAGCAGGTCCTTGGCGAGGTAGCTCCAGTCCATCGTCCCGACGAACAGCCGGCCACCGGACACCGCCATCGTCCAGGTGTAGTTGTTGTAGATGTTGCCGAAGCCCATGTGGCCGTACCGGGGCCGGTAGCCGGTCAGCGCCCACCGCCAGGCACCGGCGCCGTCGTTGGCGTCGGCGTCGTACGCCGGCAGCACCGCCTCGCCGTACAACAGATCGACCCGCTGCGTCGCGGTGCCGAACCGCTTGCCCCGGAAGATGCTCACTGCCCGCTGCGACCGCTCCAGCGTCGTGCGGGCCGCCAGCTCGTCCACCGGCGGGTACGCCTCGGCCACCATCGCGGTCGACTTCATCGGCACATGCATCGTGCCCCAGTAGAGATATCCACGGTACGAGGCCAGCGCGCCGAGTCCGTACGAGCCGGCGATCACCGGATCCGGCTCGTAGGACGCGGCACTCCACACCTGCGTCCACCCGGCGGTGTCGTCCGGGGTCAGACCGGGCTCGGCGGCGGCCAGCGGAGGACTCATCCACACCCCGGCGATGCCCGGGTCTGGCTCGTCGGTGACACCGATGCGGCCGGACCGTCCGCTCTCGGCCGTACGCGCGCCGGCCGACCCGCTGCCAGCGGCCGACCAGGTGCTGACGAAGACCCGGCCGCCGTGCAACTCCAGGTCGGCGACCTGCGCCGGCAACTGCCCGACCTCGACGAAGTTGAACGGGTCGGTACGGTCACCCGCCCAGCGCAGGATGTGCCCGCCGTCGCGACCGTTGGGGCCGACACCGACCCCGGCGTACAGCACGCCGTCGGCGACCAGGAAGTTGCGGATGTTGCCGTACTGGGTGAAGTTGGCCGAGCCGAGATAGTCGCCGGTCACCGTGTCAAAAGCGAACATGCTCACCGTGGCCCCGAGCGCCGGCCCGGCCAGCAGCACCACGCCCTGATGGGTACCGCCGGCCCGAAGACCCAGTGTGCGGCGCAGCCGGGACAGATCGTCGGGCGACGCGGAGGTGATGTCACTGGTCTTCTCGGTCAACGTGCCGGAGGCCAGGTCGTAGACGTACGCCCGGGGCTGCCGGTGGTCACCGACGCTGACCGGCATGATCGGATTTTCCTTGGCGACCTGGCTCTCGGCGAACTCGCACACGTAGTCGTCGGTCATCCGGGGATTCGGCAGGGAGAGCGTCGCCCCGGTAACGATGCAGTTGACGTTCGACCCGGTGCCGAACCACAGCCGGTCGTGCGCCTGGGTGAGTGACCACACGTACGCCTGGTTGACCTTGGCCTGGCCGGACTCGCACGCCGGGCCGGCCGGGTAGGGCAGGCCGATACCGGCGAAGCACTCGTCCGGGGTGGCCTTGGCGAGCAGTTGCGTGTCGAACGCCGATCCGCTGGGCGAGGGTAGCGGCCTGGCGGTGGCCGGTGACTGGGCGACCGCCAGAGCGGCGGGCAGAGCTATGAGGACGGCGGCGGACAGCAGGCGCCGTCGTGATGTCTGAAGCCAGCGCATTGATTCCCTTTCGGTCAGTGCGACCAGGTCCGGTGCCGAAGGGCGAGGCCCGGGGTGGACGCTGCGCTGACAGTAAGCTAGATCGATTACCGGTCCATGTCCGACCTCCGAGTGGATTCGTTGTCGCAGGTGGCCGGCGCACGGCTCAGGCGCGTCACGCCGGGCTCAGCCGCAGGCGGCGCCGTTGAGGGTGAACCCGCTGGGCGCGCGGCGGCGTCGTACAGCGTGGGGTCGCTGTAGGCGCGGTTGAACCTCAGCGACTCACCGACCATCAGCTCGGTGTCCCGGACGGCGGCACCGTGGTCGCGGATGGAGTGCGCATTTCTCGACGTCGGGTGACACGACGGTCCGGACGATCGACAGACCGAGCTGCCCCTGGCCCATGCCGACGAGCGTCTGGGTGTCGCTGGTCGTCCATTGGTCGCCGCCGCTGCTGAAGATCGGGGTGGCGGCACCGAACCCGTCGATCGTCTGGTGCGACGAGCCGGTGTTGACGGTGATGTCGGCGTCGCGGCCATCGACGGTGGGCGGTCAGGACGCCCGCAGCGGTCACTGCGGCGAGTGCTGCCGCCGCGCCGGTTTTGCCCGCGGCTCGGACTTTCAGCACTGCCGCTGCCGCCCACTAGCCATAGACGCCCATCGTTCAAACGCGCTGTTTGGTGGGCAGTCGACTCCCGACGGGCTTTCGGTGCCCTACGGAATACGTGGATGAAACTCGCATATATCCTACGGTGACCCGGTCTGTCATGCGATTCGCGCATCGCTTTATGCCGCAAGAAGTGGCATTGAAATGCGGCTATGTAAGGTCGTAGGGTCATGTCACTTGGCAGAACTAGTGGATGGTGGTGGTGGTCTCAATGCGGAAGCTGCTCGGCTTCGTTGCGGCACTGGCAATCGGTGTTTACGCGACATTGTTCTTCGCGCCGTCGGCGCAGGCGACGACGGCAACATTTACCCAGACAAGTTCCTGGTCGTCCGGTTATGTCGCCGAGATCGTGGTCACGAACGACTTCACCGTGCCGATCACCGGTTGGGAGGTGGCGTTCACGCTGCCGGCCGGGTCGACCATCTCCAGTGCGTGGAGTACCCAGGTGGCGACGACCACTCCGCATTACACGCTGATCAACACAAGCTGGAACGGATCCCTTGCGCCGGGGCAGTCCGTCGCCATCGGGTTCGTGGTGACCGGCACCGGCTTGCCGACCATCCTCTGGCCGCTGTAGCGTCCGCACTCCGGCGTCGGAGCGCCTGCGGCGTTTCTGGCCGCAGCCGGTCCGACCGGGCATCCGGTCGGACCGGTGTGATCTCGCCCATCTTCCGCCCCGTCAGCGGCGGAAGATCCGGCCGGGGGCTTGCGTACGCCGATCCAGTGGTTACGGTCGGCTGACCGTACCGGTGGAAAAGCGGCGAGGTGACCTTGTCTGAGGTAGAGCGGAATCGGCCGACAGTGGCGCAACGCGCCCGCCGTACCGTGTTTGTGGCACGTTTCGCGAGGTGGCTGGCGGGTCCGGCCGGCACCGGGTTCATCGGCGTCTTCTTCACCGTCGGCACCGCCGCGTTCAGCGCGGCCGGCGGGATCGCGCCTGACCTGGCCGCCGAGGGCCGGTCGCAGGGGCGGGACCGGGTCTGGTGGCTGGTCGTCTTCCTCTGTCTGGGGGTGGCGGCGGTCGCCGGTGGCGCGGCGCTGTGGTGGTGGCGCAACCGGCTGCGGGAGACCCGGGGCATCGCGTACGTCGTCAATGAGACGGCCGCCGAGTGGACCCCGGAGCAGAAGGAAGGCTTCCTGAGCGAGGTACGGGACCAGTTCGCGGTGTTCCGGCCGGTGCCGCCGCTGCGCAGCTTCGACCGGACGGCGGTGTGGCCGCACGGTGAGGAGGCGACCCGCTGGGGCCGTGACATGGACGCCGTGGTCCGGCACTTCCAGGTCGCCAACCACGACCCGGACGGCCGGGACGCCGCCTTGGACCGGTCGCTGTTCGTGTGGGCACCGTGGCCAGTGGCGGTCGCCTTCGGACAGCGGACGACGGCGTTCAGCCGGGGACGGGCGGTGCGGGTCCGCCAGCGGGACAGCTTCGGCCGGCAGGGGCCGGTGCGGGCACGACCGCTGCAGGACGACGGACATTCGTTCCAGCAGCAGATCGAGCGCCCCGGCGACGGGCTGTTCGGCGAGTTGAACGTGCGACGTCACCAGGTGCGGCTGCAGATCAGCCGCAACGGTCAGCCGGACCCGGCGGCCGGGCAGGAGCCGGTGCCCGATATCGCGCCGGGGACCGCACTGGTGTCGGTGCCGGAGGTGCTGCTGCTGGTGCTGCGAACCAACCACAACCGGTTCGGGCTGCTGCCGAGCCTGCCAGTGGACGTCACCGACCGGGCCGCCCACGACGACGCGGCGGCAGGCAGCCGCGAACCGGTCGTCTTCGAGCTGCACGACGCGGTCGGGCTGGGACTGCCGGCGATGGTGTCGACGGAGCTACGGGAGTGGCGTTACCTGCCGCCGCCCGGCGAGACCCAGCACCGGTGGGCGGACTATCCGGCGATCGTCGCCGCGGCGGCCCAGTGGGTGGCGGATCAGGCCGCCGCCGCTCCGGAGGCGATCGTCCTGCTCGGCGCGCAACTGCCGCAGGAGATCTCGGTCGGGCTCGGCATCTGGTCGGCCCGGCAGTACCGCTGGCCGCGGCATGTGTGGCCGATCTACTTCCAGCTCGGTGCGCAGTTCACGATCCCGCACCTCGATCTGGGCCGCCCCACCTGACACCGGGTACCGACCGGTCCTTGCCGGTCGGTTGTCGCTCGTCGGGCCAGCGGCGGAACCCGGTGCAGTCCTCGGTCACCACGATGCGGAACGCGACGGTCTGGGTGGGACTGTCGTTCGACCCCGGGTAGTTGGGATACGTCGCCACCGATGACCCGGCGGGCAAGTGGTTGGTGCCCGTTGCCAACTGCGGCCAACCGCCGACGAGCCTGATCAGGACGAGACTGCGCTGCCCGACGGTCGGCCGGGTGTGCCGCTTGTGGCTGCGGCCGGTAGGCCACCGTACGTCACCGATGCCAGCGCGGCGGCCAGGCCGAGCGCGTACGCCGTCGCGCGGTGCTTGGATTCCATGGCTGGTTTCCTCGGGTCAGCGGCCGGCTGCACGCCGATCGCATCCCCCGACCGGATGGATCAGGTGATCGTGACGGCCGGGCTGTAGTGGCCCTTCAAGCCATGGCGGCCACCGATCTGTGTCAACGGTCGGCCGGGGTATCCCCTTGGACACGCCCCGGTAGACGGCAGCGGAGATATCTCTGACTATAGTCAGAGATTGTGAGCTTGGAATCTCGGATCCAGACCATCCGCGCGTTCAACCGCGACGTCACCGAACGACTCGGCGTGCTGGAGGACCGCTACCTGGCACGCGACCGACCGCTCAGCCTCGATCGTCTGCTGTGGGAGATCGGCACCGACGGCATCGAGGTCCGTGAGCTGCGCAGCCGCCTCGGACTCGACTCCGGTTACACCAGCCGGCAGCTGCGCGCACTCGAGCAGGAAGGACTGGTCGTCGTTTCCCCTTCGGAACACGACAGCCGGGTCCGCCGGGCCACCCTCACCCCGTCGGGGATGGCGGAGCTGGCGGTGCTGGATCAGCTCTCCGACGAACTCGTCGGGACGATCCTGGCGCCACTGACCGAACACCAACGCGACGAGCTCGCTACCGCGACCGAGACCGTACGCCGCCTGTTCGCCGCGTCCACGGTCGCTATCGCCGCCGCCGACCCGGCATCGGAACCGGCGCGGTGGGCGGTCGACGCGTACCGCCGTACGCTCGACGACCGTTTCGACGGCGGGTTCCGGCCTGAGCGGACCCGGCCGACCACCGATGATGTCCTACGTCCACCCTCCGGGCTGTTCCTGCTCGCCACGTTCAGGAGTCGACCCGTCGGATGCGTCGGCGTCACCCGGGTGGCCGACGCGACTGCGGAGATTCGCCGGCTCTGGGTGTCGTCCGAACTGCGCGGTCTGGGGATCGGGCGACGGCTCCTCGCCGCGGCCGAGGACGCCGCCGTGACGCTCGGAGCGGGCGTCGCCCGACTGGAAACCAACCGGACCCTCACCGAGGCGATCGGCCTGTACCGGGCCGCCGGGTACGACGAGGTGGCCCCGTTCAACGATGAGCCGTACGCGCACCACTGGTTCGCCAAATCGCTGACCGGTGAGTCGTCGACCGGCGAGCCGCTGCCTGGTGGCGGTGCCGGTGCCCCGCTCGGCCGGGTCGGGTTTCTCGGCCTTGGCATCATGGGGCTGCCCATGGCCCGCCGGCTCGCCCGCAGCGGTGTCGGGCTGACCGTGTGGAGCCGTACCCCGAAGTCCGACGACGAACTCGCGGTCGCCGGCGCCCGCACCGCTGCGAACGTCCCGGAGGTGTTCGCGCAGTGCGACACGGTGATCGTGATGCTGCGCAACGCGGCCGCCGTGGATCAGGTCCTCCGTGACGTCCCCGGCGGCATCGCCCACCTCGTCGCCGGACGCACGATCGTCAACATGGGAACCCTTTCCCCCGAGTACTCCAAGGCACTGGCCGACGAGGTCGAAAGCGCTGGCGGACACTACGTCGAAGCCCCGGTCTCCGGCTCCCGCCGCCCGGCGGAGGACGGCAAACTGGTCGCGATGGTGGCGGGCCGCCCCGACGTCGTCCGGCGCACCGTCGCGCTGCTCGACCCGATGTGCGCGCAGGTCACCGTCTGCGGACCGGTGCCGTCCGGACTCACGATGAAGCTCGCCGCCAACGTCTTCCTGATCGCCCTCGTGACCGGTCTCGCCGAGGCGTTCCACTTCGCCGACCGGCACGGTCTCGATCGGGAGTTGCTGCGTGGCATCCTCGATGCCGGTCAGATGTCCTCGCCGATCTCCCGGGTCAAGACCGCGAAGCTGGTCGCCGACGACCTCTCCGCGCAGGCGGCCATCGCCGACGTGCAGATGAACGCCGAGCTCATCGTCGACGCGGCCGCCGTGGCTGGGGCAGGCGTCCCGCTCAGCGAGCTGTGCCGGGCGCTCTACGCCGACGCGGTCGGCCGTGGCGACGGAGCCATCGACATGGTCGGCGTCATCCGGACCATCGCCGCCGGACGGCAGATCGCCGTCAGTTCCGTGGCCGGTGGGGAATAGCGACCCGTGGCGCACACCGCAGGTGCCGCCACGGCCGTCACCCGTGGCGGCGTCGCCACCCGCTCTCCTCACGTTCCAGGGCCTGCTGCTCGGCGAGCCGGTGTTCGCGCAGCTGGCGCCGCCAGGCCCCGGACCGCCGGCTGTCGGCGGTGATCCCGGCGACGGTGATCGCGGTGAGCAGCAGCAGCGCCGCGAACGCCGGGACCCGGTGGACCACCGGCAGCAGCGCGGCGAGCAGCAGGACGGGGACGGCCAGACTGGCGGCGACGCTGCGGACGGTCCGCAGCTGGAAGGCCGACAACGCCACCAGGTAGAGCAGGACCCCGCCGTAGAGCGCGCGCAGGTGGATCGGCTCGAGCGGGGCGTCGTGGTCGGTCGACGACGCCCCGGCGAGGAAGGCCAGCGTCTGCTTCAACCCGAGGGACAGCAGGATGATGCCGAACAACATGGGCAGGTGCAGCAGGGTGTACGCGTCGCGGGCGAGCCGGTCGCGGCGTACCCCATGGGTGTGGTGCAGCACCTGCTCGGCGGCGTACGACCGGGTGTCGAAGTAGGCCCACCACAGGGCGCAGATCAGGGCGATGCCGAGCAGCGTCGCGGTGATCACCGGGACGGTGCCCGGCGCCCCGATCGAGGCGCCGGAGCCGAGCCCGAGCGACAGCAGCGCCTCACCGAACCCGATGAGGACGATCTGCGCATGCCGTTCCGTCCAGTGTCCGGCGGAGACCACGGCGAATGGTTCGAGGCGGACGGTGGTCAGGTACGCGACACCGACGCCGAGCATCCAGAGCAGAAGGAGCGTGACGGTGCCCTCGCCGGGCCACCCCAACAGCGGTACCACCGCGGCGGCGAACAGCAGCGCGGTGCTGGCGGCCAGCAGCGGTGTGTCCCTCCACCAGGTGCCCAGCAGTTCGGGGTGCCTCCTCGCGGCGCCGCGCAGCGCCGCGGCTTCCAGCAACCAGATCAGCAGGTAGCAGGTGGGGAAGATGAACTCGCCGGGAATGATTTGTGGAACGCCGGGCTGTGCCTGCGGCGGTTCGTCGCCGATGCCGGGCAGCGTCGCCACCGCGATGAAGACGATCGCCATGATGGTGAAGCCGTGGATCGGCATCATTCCCCAGTCGGCCCGGAGATTGTTTCCCAGCAGGGCGAACCGGGACCAGACCAGCCAGAGCACCGACAGGAGCAGAAAGATCGCCACCAGTCCGAACGGTTCGAGATCCTCGACCGAGGCAGTGGTCACGTGGATGAAGGCGAACACGAAGACCAGGTCGTAGAACAATTCGAGGCGAGAGACCTTCATGCCTGGTGCGGCGGGCATGGCCGGGGATGTCGGTTTTGTGGCTTCCACGACCGACAGTATGCGACGGTGGCTGTGGCTTGCGACGGTGGCTGTGGCTTCCGAGCCCGGAACGTCGGTGCGTGAAGTCGAGGGAACCGCCGTTGTCGTCAAACCGGCTCCGAGACAACCATGTGGGTTCCCTCGATCGGGTGGCGTGCTCGATCGGGTGGCGTGGCGGACGACCACCCCGGGTCAGGATCGGGGGCGGAGGCCGTCGATGGACAGCAGTGCGGTCGCGGCGGTGCTCGGGTGTCGGCCGCTCGCGGTGGCCACCGCGACGTTCCAGTGCGGCGGGTCGGTGATCGGCACGAAGCGCGCGGCGGTCTGCTTGGTGGTGAAGAACTGCGGTACGACGGCGACGCCCAGCCCGTGACTGACCAGGTCGAGCAGCCAGTGCACGTCGTTGACCTCGAAGGCGACCCGCCGGTCGACGCCGGCGGCGACCATTGCCTGGTCGACGACGTCCCGGCTGATCCAGCCGGGGGAGAAGTCGACGAAGGTCCCGCCGGACAGCTCACCCAGGTCGACCTCGGCGCAATCGCCCAGCGGATGCTCCGGCCCGCAGGCCAGCACCATCGGCTCGGCCCGGATCGGGGCCAGCGTGACGCCGGTCGGCGCGCTGGCCGGCGTCGACACGAACGCCAGGTCGAGGTCGCCGGTGCGGACCCGTTCGACCAGGTCCGGTGACCCGCCCTGGCGGAGTCGGATCTCGACGCCGGGGTGGGCGGCGTGGAACCGGGCCAGTGCCGCCGGCAGGTCGACAGCGCCCAGACACTGCAGGGTGCCGACCGCCAGGTTGCCGCGCAGCAGCCCCCGAACCTCGGCCACCGCGTCCTTGGCAGCGGCGACGTTGGCCAGGGCGTGCCGGGCCTGGGTGAGCAGCGCCCGGCCCTCGTTGGTCAGCTCGACGCTGCGGGTGTTGCGGACGAACAGGCTGGCCCTCAGTTCACGCTCCAGCGAGCGGATGGAGGCCGACAGGCCGGACTGCGCGACGTGCATCCGCTCGGCGGCCCGGGTGAAGTGCCGCTCCTCGGCGACCGCCACGAAGTACTCGAGCTGACGCAGCTCCACGATTCATCACCTAAACTGATCGCCGAGATCGGATCCTTCTGTTGGACAGCTTAACCGCAGGGTAAGAGGGTGGAACCCGGGGCGCGTGGGGTACGACAACCGCGCCCACGGACCATCCCGCAGAGGAGACCTCATGCACACCCGTCACATCGGTGACGTCGCCGTCGGGGCGATCGGCCTCGGCGGCATGCCGATGTCCATCGAGGGCCGGCCTGACGAGCAGCGGTCGATCGCCACGATCCACGCCGCGCTGGACGCCGGTGTCACCCTGATCGACACCGCCGACGCCTATCACCTGTACGCCGACGACGTCGGCCACAACGAGTCGCTGATCGCCCGCGCCGTGGCGACCTTCGGCGGTGACACATCCGACGTGCTGATCGCCACGAAGGGCGGCCACCTGCGGCCCGGCGACGGCTCGTGGACCAAGAACGGCTCGCCCGAGTACCTGAAGAGCGCCTGCGAGGCGTCGCTGAAACGGCTCGGCGTCGAAGCGATCGGCCTCTACCAGTTCCACCGGCCCGACCCCACCGTGCCGTACGCGGACTCGATCGGCGCCATCCGGGACCTGCTCGATGCCGGGAAGATCCGGCTCGCCGGCATCTCCAACGCCGACCCGGAGCAGATCCGGCTCGCCAACGACATCCTCGGCGGCCGGCTGGTCAGCGTACAGAATCAGTTCTCCCCGGCCTTCCGCTCCAGCGAGCCGGAGCTGACGCTCTGCGCCGAGTTGGGCATCGCGTTCCTGCCGTGGAGCCCGCTCGGCGGCATCGCCAGCGCCGCCGACCTGGGGTCGCGGTTCGCGGCGTTCGCGCAGGTCGCGAAGGAGTACGGGGTCAGCCCGCAGCAGGTCTGCCTGGCCTGGCTGCTGGCGAAGGCGCCGGTCGTGGTCCCGATCCCTGGGGCGTCGCGTCCGGAGACGATCCGTGACTCGGCGGCCGCCGCCGACCTCGAACTGTCCGCCGAGCACCTGGCCCGCCTCGACCCACCCGCCTGACCGACCAACCCGCCACACCATGCGCAGGATCAAGTGAAGGCCAGGTACCTATCAACCGCCGGTTGAGGTATCTGGCCTTCACTTGATCCTGTCTCGACCCCCGCCCTCAGCTGCGGGCCGGGGCGGCGACGGGGGCGGTGATCCGGTTCGGTGGTCAGGTCGGCGCGCTCGTTACCGGGGCGCGGCAGGTGGCCGGGCTGCGTGCGGTGTGGCGGGCGAACGCCCCGGCCGGGCTGCCGGAGCTGGTGCTTCCGCTCCCGGGTGTCGGTGGGCCGGGCATCGGCGGGCCGGGGAGCGGCCGGACCGGGACACGCTGTGGGTGAGCGACATCGACGGCGCCAGCGACGTGGTCAAGGTCAACGGGCGTACGGTGTCGGGCTTCCTGGGTCGCATCCGCTACGTCTGCGACGGGCCGACCGCCCTGGTCGGGGCGGTGGACCGGCTGATGCGGCTGGCACCGTACAGCGGGGTCGGTGTGCAGCGCGGCTGCGGCTTCGGCCTGGTCCGCCTGGAGCCGACCTGGCGGTAGCGGTCAGGGTTTCCGCTTGCGGGCGGCGTACGAGCGCAGCGCCCGCAGCAGGTCGATCTTGCGGAAGCCAGGCCAGTAGACGTCGCAGAAGTGCAGCTCGGAGTGAGCGGCCTGCCACAGCAGGAAGCCGGACACCCGTCGTTCTCCGCTGGTGCGGATGACGAGATCCGGGTCCGGTTGCCCACTGGTGTACAGGTGGGCGGCGATCTGGTCGGCGGTCAGTCGCTGCGCGATGTCGTCCAGCGTCGCCCCGCACCGTGCCTGGTCGTCCAACAGCGACCGTACGGCGTTGACGATCTCCTCCCGGCCGTCGTAGCCGATGGCCACGGTCAAGTGGTGGCCGGTCTCCCGCTGCCGGGTCGCCTCCTCGGCGAGCTTCAGCGCGTGCCGGGTCGAGTCGGGCAGCACCTCAAGCCGACCGGCCAGGTGCAGCTGCCAGATGTTGCCGTCGCGGGTCAGCCGATCCGTGACGACGGTTTCGATCATGCCCATCAGGTTGTCGACCTCGTCGGAGGCGCGTTTGCGGACGTTGTCGACGGAGGCGACGAACACCGTGACGTGCCGGATGCCGATCTCGGCACACCAGCTCAGCACCTCGTCGAGGTGTTCGGCACCGTGCCGGTGGCCGACCTTGGGGTCGTCGAAGCCCATCTGCCGGGCCCATCGCCGGTTGCCGTCCATCACCATGGCGAGGTGGCGGGGCAGCTCGCCGGCGGTGAGCTGGGCGCGCAGCCGGCGGGCGTACAGCCGGTGTCCGGCGTCGAGCAGAGGTCGCATCATCGCCTGATCTCACCACGCTTGCTCGCCCGGACACAGCAGCGCAGGTCGGTCTGCTAACTCGGCCAACGACCGGGTAACGGCGGGTGGTGACAGCGGCAGGAGACGGGGTGCGGGCCGGTGGGGCTGTCGGCGGGTGTCCGCAGCTGGGCGTTGCGTGGCGACGTCGGAGTGGGCAGGTGGCGGTGCGGCGGGTGCCCGCTGCAGGAGGAGCGCCCGTGCTTGCGGCACGGTATGGTCCGGCAGCATGTATCCGGACAATCGGCGCGTCGCGCTCGTCGCGGTGCTCGGCGGCTTCCTGTTGGGCTTCGTCGACTTCGTATGGATCAAGTTCATGCCTTGGTGGCCGCTTGCCGACCTGGGGAACTCGTCTGCGGTGTGGGCGGTCGCCGCGTTCTTCTTCGGCTACTGGGTCCGTACCGGGTGGCTGCGGGCTGCTGCCGGTGCTGCCGCCTGACTGGTGATCGCCGTACCCGCCTACTACGTTGCGGCGGCGCTGATCCAGGGCGACGACTGGTGGCTGCTGTGGGCGCCGACATCTCTGCTCTGGATGGCCTTCGGGGCCCTCGCCGGAGTGGTCTTCGGTGTCGGCGGTGTCTGGGCACGCGGATCGGGCTGGCGGCAGACCATCGGTACAGCCCTGCCGGGAGCGGTGTGCTGTACCGAGGCGGCGTTGGAGGCGGCCCGGATCGGTGACCCCAGCTACGGCAGCGAGCAGATCCCGCATGTCGTGGTTCGGGCGGTGCTCGGCGTACTGGTGATCGTCCTGGCTGGTCGGACCACCCGCAGCCGGATCCTCAGCCTCGCCACGGCGTTGCCGTTGGCGCTGCTCGGCCTCGGGGCGTTCCTGGCGGCCGGCTTCCGCTGAAGTCGCGGTGCTTGGGGTGGTGCGGCAGGTGAGTGTCGTGGCGCTGGCTGGCGGCAAGCCGCGATGGCTGCTCCGCCGCGCTGGTCGGAGGGCCCTATCCGAGCTGCAGGAATAGGTGTTACTGGTTGAGACAGGCAATTTCGTCGGCCCAGGCCAGCAAATGATTGCACAGCGTGACGATCTCGTCGGGGCTCAACCGGTACGGGTCGAACGCCGAATCTGGGAAGCGGCGCACTGCACGGAGCGCTTCCGCGAAGACCTGCCGATCGAAGCCTGGGTCGTGATCGCGCAGCATCTCGCTGCCAGAGTAGCGTCCGTCCCGTAACACGCCATATACGTCGATGTAGTCACGTACCTCGGCGCGTCCGAAGAGCGCACACAGCTTGTTCGCCACCGCATCTGCGGGTGAAGGACCGGACCGATCGCGAGCTGGACTGGCGGATATGTGCGCCAGTCGATTCCCCGCTCGACAGTGCTGGTACTTGCGGTCTCGACGTCGGCTACCGAGCCGGGCAAAGGACGGGCCCTCCCGCTCGGCGGTCACGTCAAGGTCATCAGCGCGCAGCGCCGCCGCTACGGCGGCAACCGCAGCTGGGAAGTCTGAGGCCGCAGGCATCGTGGTGAACAGGTCTACGTCTTTGGACATGCGGTCGACGAAGCCGTGAGCTTGTACGGCGTACCCGCCGGCCAGGCAGTACCCGAATCGTCCCAAAGGAAGTGTTCTCGCTGGCCGGCTGGTACAGCGAGCGAGAGATCGACGTCAACTACATGGTGCACGGTCGGCCACGCCTGGTCACCGCAGCGTTCGGCACCGAGGTACGGGTCAAGCGCGGTTGGCAGCCCGAGGCGGCCGACGTGATCATCGTGCCCGGTGGCGGGCGACCCGGCGAGCCCGGTATTTGGGCGGAGATCGAAAACGGGGCGCTGCCCAGCGCGCTGGCGGCGGCTCCCCGGTCGAGGCTCATCATGTCGTCGTTGTGTACCGGCGCGGTGCTCCTCGCCGTGGCCGGCCTGGTTGACGGCCGCCCCTGCACCACGCACACCGTCGCGAAGCAGCAGCTGACCTCGCGCGGCGGCATCGTCAAGAACGCCCGCGTGGTCGACGACGGCGACCTCGTCACCGCCGCCGGAATCACTTCCGGCCTGGACCTGGGGCTGCACCTGGTGAAGCGCCTGCTGGGTGCGGACGTCGCCATCCGGGTAGAGGGAGCCCTCGAATTCCAGGCACGGGGCACCGTCTGGACCCAGTGAACCAATCCGAACCTGGCCACCGCCATAGCTCGGCCGGCCGGGTGTCTACTCGTCGAGCGGTGCGGCCGTGTCGAGGGTGAACTGAAACGGTTGATCGGTGGTCAACACGTCGTCCTTGGTCGCGGTCAGGTGCTCGACGTAGTGCTCGTTGTCGAGCCGGAAGAGCCGGAGTGTCACCGCCGACGGATTCGGCAACTCTGGCTCAACCAGCAGATACCACGAGATTCGGGCGGCGGCGTACAACTGCAGCTTGAGCAGTCGATCGGTGGCGGCGTTGCTCGGAGACGTGATCTCGCAGATGAGCAGGACCTCAGCCGCGTCGGTAATGGATCCCTCGCTGTCAGTGTCTGCGACGACGAGGTCCGGAATCACGATCCGATCGGTACGCAATCTGACGTTGATCGCCTCGTACGCCTTAAGGCCGGCAGACCGGGCCGCCGGATACAGCGCGGACATCAGCAGGAAGGAAAGCTGCTGGTGACGCTTGCTCGGTGCGGAGCTGGTCCACAAGCAGCCGTCGAGCAGCTCTGTCCGGTCGGGCGTCCTGCCCAGTGCAGAGTAGCTCGCTTCGTCCCAGGTGCGGTCGGGGTCAAGCACGTTTACGCGTCACCAGCGTCAGGAGGATGACGGTCCCCCACCCCGGGAAGGGGTGGGGGACAGGGCGGTCGGTAGCGGTCAGTGGGGGAGGGTGCCGGTTTGTAGGGCGGTGGTGAAGGTGCCCCAGTGGCGGGTGGTGAAGGTGAGGGTGGGGCCGGTGCGGTCCTTGCTGTCGCGTACCTCGGCGTGGCCGGCGTGCCGGCGGGCCTCGACGCACTCGCCGCCGTTGCCACCGCTGCGGCTGGAGGTGAACCAGGGGGTGTCGGGCTTCATCGCAGGTGCTCCTCGATCGGGACCGACTGCTCACGGATCAGCCGGAAAATTCGACGGTGCCGCATGCGCACCCGCCGACCAGGGTAGGATGCGGATCTCCACCCGTACCCGTCGACCCAGCCCGGCCAGGTGGGCGCGCTGCTCGGCCATCACCGCCGGTCCGCCGACCTCGCGGGCCAGCGCACCCGCACCGAGGACCGCGACGATCCGGGCCGGCTGCTCGCGGTCGTAGTAGGAGATCTGCCGGTCCAGCCGCAGCGACACCTGACCTTCGATCTTCTGCTCGGTCGCCTGCGGGTCGGCGGCGCGGAAGACCGCACGCATGTAGTCCGGCGTCTGCAGCAGGCCGTGGATCAGCTCCGGGTTGTAGTTGTGGATCTCGGTGGCGGCGGCTTCGAGGCCGACGTACAGGCGGAACCAATCTGGTACGGCGTCGCCGTGCGACTCCCACCACCCGTGATCATCACTGGCGGCGGCGAGCCGGGTCAGCGCGTCCGTCGTCTCCGGGTCGGCACCGTAGAACCAGCACAGACCGCGAACGGTGTTCATCTTGACCGGAAACTTGCCGTTCTCGATGCGCCACAACGTCGTACGCGAACAGACCTTCGCCCGCTCCACCTCCTGCTCGGTGCGGGCCGCCTCCTCCCGCAGTCGGCGCAGCCGTCGCCCCAGCTGGCGGCGCACCACAGTCGGTCAAGAACCGGGGTCAGCCGGGCCAGGACCGCCCGTTCACTTGTCCCCTGCGGGAGGACGGCGAGTTCCCCGTCTCCACCCTGCTGGATCTGCCAACTGGCGCGATCGAAGCCCACCTCGCTGCACGCAGCAGCCATGACCTCCTGAAAGGTCAGCTGCGCGCGGTACTGCAGGACGTTGTCTCGACGGCTGTAGGACTCCATGTCCACGGCGACCAGGACACGTCGGTCTGGATCCTTGATAAGGCATGCTCTCCATCTCCTACTGGGCGACAAACCGTTCGATGCTCATCTCTACAGAACGGCGGCGATGGGGATCCCATAAAAGGATGGAATCAGCGCGACAGTCGAATGGGCGACAAGTGGTGCTCCGACACTGTGGCTCCCGCCGGTCTCACGTTCACTCGATGTATGGAGCGGATGAAGAGGGCGAGCAGCGGCGTCGGCCCGGACGCGTGGCGCGATCTGCAAGTTAGTTTGACCATAGTGGCCTCACTGCAGACATCGATCAAACACGCTGACGCGAAGGCACTGGCCCTGCTGTCGATCGAAGGTGCCATCGCGGCGACGGTCGCCGACCAGGCACTGCCGACGATGCTCGACGGCGCCCCTGCGGTCGTGGCGATCTCGGTCTGCCTCGCGGCCGGCATGCTCGGCGCCATGGTGGTCGCCACCTGCCGGCTTGCGATGGCGTTCCAACCGCGCATTACCGGTGTGGGAGGTGCCAACCGGTTCGGGTTTCCGGACCTCGTTTCGGCTGGCGGGCGCCCGTCGGCCGCCTGCGTACAACAACATCGAGACGAGGCATGGGACCTCGCAGCCGTCCTCGCCCGTATCGCCCTGACCAAGTACCTCTTGATCAAGAACTGTATGCCCTGGTTTCTGGTGGCGGTCGGCTTTGCCGGCAGCTTGCTGGTCGTCACCGGTGTGGCAGGAACCTCGTCTTGAGTCGCGCTTCGGACAGTAGCGAACTTGAAGCTGAACGTGAATGATGGCTCTCGGGCCGCGAGGAGGTGCAGATGGAGAAGAACGCCCCGTCGCCGCCGGGGACCCTCCTGGCCCGGCTGCAACCGTCGACGCGCGTACGCCTCCTGTCGGTCGGGGTACGGCGCTCCGTCAAGGAAGCGCAGGTCATTCTCCGGGAGGGTGCTGAAGAGTCCTATGTGATCCTGCTGGAGGACGCACTGGTCAAGGTCACCGCTGGATTGACCGACGGTCGGCACGCCCTGCTGTCGATCCGTGTCTCCGGCGACATCATCGGCGAGATATCCGCATTGAACGAGACACCGAGGACGGCGACGGCTACCGCCTGCCGCCCGTCGGTGATCCGCGTCATCCACCGAAACGAGTTCATGGCATTCCTCCGTGACAACCCCGACGCTGCCCTCACCGTGGCCGGCATAATCGCGGACCGTCTCCGCTGCAGGGCTATTGCAAAGTCGGGTGACCCCTGGTCACGGCAGGGTTTCCCGTGGTTACGGCGT
>NZ_JBHMIP010000015.1:0-146079 GCF_048060245.1 Micromonospora sp. LOL_014 | reverse complement strand
GCTGGGACACCCGGCCGACAACCCGCCGACTCAGGTAACGCCTATTGCCGGTCGCTCTAAGCGCCGACGACCTCGGCGGTACTCTCCGCCCCTGCGGCCAGATCCGGCCGTACGCGCGGCCAGAGATCGGCTTCGTCTTCACCGAGTGTGTCGGCAACGGCCAACCGGGTGCGTTGCCGCGGGATCCGGCCGCCGAGCCAACGGTTCACGGTCTTGACGTCGACACCCACGGCGGCGGCCAGGGCGACACTGTCGAGTTGTGCCCGAAGCATGGCAGAGCGCAGGCGGTGACTCATGCCGCCACGGTACCGGACACAACTGGGACGCTTTGAGTCCAGATAAGTGGTCGGCAGAGTGTCCGTAGGGACGTTTCTGGGTCCCCGCCCGGCTCCTACTGTCTGGGCTCGCAGACCGCGATACCGAGCGTCAGGAGGGCTCACGGTGGCCGCGTCAATCTTGAACTCGTCCGTACCACGCCGCCGGCTCGGTCAGGAGGTCCGCAAGCTCCGCGACCGGCAGAACCATGTCTCAACGGCCGTGGCTGCCGGCATGCTGCAGTGGCCGGCGAGCAAACTACGTCGGATCGAACACGGCGAGATCCCGGTGTGCGCCGAGGATGTGGCGTCACTCTGCAGCCTGTACGGCGCCGAGGCCCCGATGATCGAGGCACTCACCGGTCTCGCTACGAAAACCCGAGAGAAGGGCTGGTGGCACGACTACGCGAGCCTGCCGCCGTGGTTTGACATCTACGTCGGATTTGAGGAAGCCGCGAGCCGGCTACGCATCTACGAGTTCCAGATCGTTCCCGACCTGCTGCAGAGCAGGGCGTATGCCGCCGCAGTCACCGGAGCGACCGCTGCCGACCCACCAGCTACGCACACCGCGATACGTATGGCGACCAGGACCGCTGACACCGGCGTCCTGACCCGCAGTACATCTCAGGTGCCGGATATCGAGGTCGTCCTCGCCGAGTCCGTGCTGATGCGCGTGGTCGGCTCGTACCCCGTGATGGCCGAGCAATTGCACCGGCTGACCGATGCGTCCCGGCTCCCGAACGTCTCGGTTCGCGTCCTACCGTTCTCCGCTGGACTGCACCCTGGGATGACAGTTGGCACCCCGTTCACCATCCTCGACTTCGCCGACGCGAGCGAGCCCAGCATCGTCCATCACGAGATGCTGACCGGCGCGCTCTTTCTCGACAGACAGGCCGAGGTCGACCTGTACGCCCTCACCTACGACGGGATCCGATCGGCGGCGCTCGATGCAGCCGAATCGCGAACGCTGCTGCTCGACACGGCGAAGGAGTACGAGCACTTCTCGGCCTGACCTGACTGCCTGACCACACCTCGATCACCGCGGTGGCCGCCAGCTGCGCAGGTCGAACAGGTCTCTCACCACTAGGCCGAACAGCTTCGGCCCACGCTCGAAAATGTCCGTGGCGGCCAGCTCGGGAATCTGGTGGATGTGACGGTACACCGGGCGGATAGCGGACCAGTGCAGGACCATCGCAGCGGCGAACACCACGAACATGAGTTCGAGCACCGGCCTGAACACGGCCACCGGCCCACCGAGCAGGAGCGCCAGGACCGAGACACCGACGACCAGGGACGCCAACAGAAAGATCCTCATGGCGAGCATCGCGCGCCAGTAGGCTGGCACCTCCCGGACATGCCACAGAGGATCGTCGGCAGCCCTCACCAGTATCGGACGTTCAACGCGTCCTTGAGCATCGACGCATCGAGGTCGAGCATCGGCATCCTCCATTCGAAGTGGGCCAGGTAGCGCAGCGGCAACGTCACGATCAGCCCGAACACGATGACGATTGGCAACACGAACCAGACCTGCGGCCAGATGAAGATGCAGGGCAACGCCACGGCCATCGACCGCAGAAACCAGACGCTCAGCCGGTAGACCGCCAGCCGCCGGTAGTCGGACGGCGGACCGCCACGCGGCTCCTGCTCGATCACCCGGATCCCGCTTCCCGTGCGCTGGCTCCCACGGGGCCGAGTCTGTCAGGTGGCGTCCAGGGTGGCGGTGATGTCGCGTACCAGGTCCACAGTGTCCTCGATGCCGCACGAGAGCCGGACGAAGCCCGGTGACGTGTCGTCACCCCACTGGGCCCGCCGGTCGGCGGCCGTGTGCAGACCACCGAACGACGTGGCCGCCGACACCAGTTTCGACGCGGTCAGGAAGCGGCCAACCCGGTCGGCGTCGCCCAGGTCGAACGACACGATCCCCGGGATGCGCCGCATCTGGGCCGTAGCGACCGCGTACGACGGGTCGGTCGGCAGGCCGGGCCAGCGTACGCCGGTGACGTCACGGCGCCCGACCAGCGCGGCGGCGACCGCTTCCGCGTTGGCTGACTGGCGGGCCAGCCGCAGGTCCAGGGTGGCCAGTGACCGGTGGGCGAGCCAGCAGTCGAACGGGCCCGGCACCGACCCGGTCAGTTTGCGCCACCGCTTCGCATCGGCCAGCGCCGCCGCCGAGCGGGTGGCCAGGTAGCCGAGCAGCAGATCCGAGTGGCCGGTCAGCGCCTTGGTGCCGGAGGCGACCACGGTGTCCGCGCCCAGGTCCAGCGGCCGCTGCCCGAGCGGGGTCGGCGCACTGTTGTCGACCGCGACCAGCGCGCCGGCGGCGTGCGCCGCCGCCGCGAGCACGGCGACGTCGCAGACGTCCAGTCCCGGGTTGGCCGGGGTTTCCAGCAGCACCAGCCGTACCCCGGCGAAGTCCGGATACGGGCCGGCGGTCGGCATCAGCCGCACGGTCACGCCGATCGGCTCCAGCACCGTGGCGGCCAACGCCCGTACGGTGAAGTAGCCGTCGGCGGGCAGCAGCACCGTGTCGCCGGGGCGCAGCGTGGTCAGCAGCAGCGCGGTGATCGCCGCCTGACCGCTGGCGAAGACGAGCGTGTCGCCGCCTTCCAGGTCACCGATGGCCGATTCGAGCGCCCGCCGGGTCGGGTTGTCCTCCCGGGCGTAGCCGTCGCGGTCCGGCGACGGCCCGGTCACCGGGTCCAGGTGGTACGGGGCGGCGAACACCGGGCCGGGCAGGAACGGCTGGCCGGGGGTCGGCTCGGGCAGCCCGGCGGCGACACACCGGGTGCCGTCGCCGTACCCCGGGTCGCGGGAAGTGGCGGTCATGCCGTTCATCCTGACCAAGGTCACCGGCCGGCGGCAGAGCCTATTCCGGTTTCGTGGCCCGCGTCATGAGCAGCGTCAACGCGGTACGCGGGTCCAGGCCCTCGTGGCAGATCCGTTCCACCTGCTCGGTGATCGGCATCTCCACCCCGTGCGCGCGGGCCAGGTCCCGGATCGACAGGCAGCTCTTCACCCCTTCGGCGGTCTGCCGGGTGGCGGCCTGCGCCTGTTCCAGGGTCTCCCCCCGGCCCAGGTGCTCGCCGAACGTCCGGTTGCGCGACAGCGGCGACGAGCAGGTGGCGACCAGGTCACCGAGGCCGGCCAGGCCGGAGAAGGTCAGCGGGTCGGCACCGAGGGCCACACCGAGGCGGGCCGTCTCGGCCAGCCCCCGGGTGATCAGGGTGGCCTTGGTGTTGTCACCGAGGCGCATCGCGGTGGCGATGCCGTACGCCAGGGCGATCACGTTCTTCACCGCCCCGCCCAGCTCGCAGCCGATCACGTCGTCGTTGGTGTACGGCCGCAGGTAGCCGGTGAGCATCGCCTGCTGCACGGCGGCGGTGCGCGCGGTGTCGGTGCCGGCGACGACGCTGGCGGCCGGCTGCTCGGCGGCGATCTCGGCGGCCAGGTTGGGGCCGGAGACCACCACGACCCGGTCCGGGCCGACCCCGGTGGTCTCGACGATCACCTCGCTCATCCGCTTGGTGGTGCCGAGTTCGATCCCTTTCATCAGGCTGACCAGGGTCGCGTCGGGGCCGATGTGCGCGGCCCAGTCACCCAGGTTGCCGCGCAGGGTCTGCGACGGTACGGCGAGCACGACCAGCCCCGCGCCCTTGATCGCCTCGGCGGCGTCGCTGGTGGCGGTGACCCGGTCGGGCAGCCGCACCGCCGGCAGGTAGTCGGGGTTGGTGCCGTACTCGCGGATCGCGGCGGCGACCTGTTCACGTCGGGCCCAGAGGACCACGTCGGCGCCGGCGTCGGCGAGCACCTTGGCGTACGCGGTCCCCCACGAGCCGGCGCCCAGGACGACGGCCCGGCCGGTCCCGGTCACTGTCCCGGCTCCGGGGTGCCGCTGGACCGGCCCTTGCGGCGGGCGGTCGGGGTGTACAGCGGTGGGGCCTCGCCGCCCCGGATCTCGGCGACCATGTCCCGCAGTCGCAGCATGATGGTCTCGGTGATCTCCTCCAGCACCGCCCGGGTCGGCTCGACCCCGGCCCATCTGCTCAGGTCGAAAGGTTCACCGGCGACGACGGTCACCTTCCGGCCGGGCAGCAGGTTCAGTTTCCCGGTCCGCGGGTCGTACATCTGCTGCGGACCCCACATCGCCACCGGCACGACCGGGGCGCCGGTGGTCAACGCCAGGCGGGCCGCGCCGGTCTTGCCGCGCATCGGCCACAGGTCCGGCTCGCGGGTGGTGGTCCCCTCCGGGTAGATCACCACCGCGCCGCCTTCGTCGACGCCGACGATCGCCGCCTCCAGCGACTTGATCGCGTCGACGCTGCCCCGGTGCACCGGGATCTGCTTCACCTTGAGCAGCCAGCGCCCGATGACCGGGATGGTGAACAGGCTGGCCTTGCCGAGGAACCGGGGCCAGCGGCCGGCCTCGTAGAGGTAGTGACCGATGACCATCGGGTCGGCGTGCGACATGTGGTTGGCGACGACGATCACCCCACCGGTGCCGGGGATGTGCTGCATCCCGGACCAGTTCCGCTTCGTCCATACGAGCAGGGTCGGTTTGACCACCATCACGATGAAGCGTCGCCAGAAGCCCAGTTTCCGCCGCGCCACCCGATCCTCCTCGTCACCGCACCCTGGCCACCACCCTGGCCACCACCGGGTCACCGCACCCGACCGCCGTCTTGCCGACCGACGCAGCGAATCATGCCCTGTCCGACCCGGCCAGAGCCAATGCGAGCCCAGCCGGCAGGATGGAGCGGTGCGGAACGCGACCTGGTCGGTGGTGCTGCCGGTCAAGCGGCTCGCGGTGGCGAAGAGCCGGCTGCGGGGTGCGCTCGACGGCGTACCGCATGAGGAGCTGGCGCTGGCCCTGGCCCGCGACACCGTCGCCGCCGCGCTGGCCTGCCCGTTGGTCGCCGAGGTGGTGGTGGTCACCTCGGATCCGGCGGCCGACGCCGCGTTGGGCGCGCTCGGTGCCCGTACCGTCGCCGACCCGGAGCTCGGCGCGCCGGAGGTGAGCGGGCTGAACGCGGCGGTGGCGCACGGCGCCGCGACTGTCGGCGGCGGCCGGCCGGTCGCCGCGTTGACCGCTGACCTGCCGGCGTTGCGCCCGGCGGAGCTGACCACCGCCCTCGACACCGCCGCCGGGGCGGGCGTGGACCGCTGGTTCGTGCCGGATGCCGCCGGCACCGGCACGGTGCTGCTGGCGGCCGCCGTCGGCACCGCGCTGCGGCCGGGTTTCGGCGCCGGATCGGCAGTACGGCATCAACGGTCGGGTGCCGTCCGGCGCGGCGGGGACTGGCCGACGCTGCGCCGCGACGTGGACACCGCCGCCGACCTCGCCGACGCGGCCCGGCTCGGCCTGGGGCGGTACACCGCCGCGCTGTACGCCAGCGGGTACCGTGCTGACATGCGACACAGGTCGGTGAGCTGAGATGCAGGGCACGGTGGCGACCTTCGATTCGGCGACCCGCAGCGGCACGGTGCTGCTCGACGACGGGGCGGAGCTGGCGTTCCCGGCGGCCGCGTTCGATGCTTCCGGGCTGCGGCTGCTGCGGCTGGGTCAGCGGGTACGCATCGAGCGTGACGAGTCCGGGCACGTCAACCGCGTTACGTTGCCCACATTCGGCTAGCTGGAGCCGGGCGAATTTATGCCAAGTTCACCGTGATCAGGTCATGATTACCGGGTGACGCCCGCCCCCTCCAGGCGCGCCGCCGCCCGTCCGCGCCGCGCAGCCGACCAGCCCACCGCTGACCAGCCCGCCGGCACCGACCAGTCTGCCGCCGACCAGCCCGCTGCCGACGACGGCGCGACCGCGACGCCCCGGCCGGCCCGCCGCCAGTCGTCGAACGGCACCGCCCGGAAACCGGCCGGCGGCACCGCCCGCAAATCGACGGCCGGCACCGCTCGCAGGTCCACGGCCAGCAGCGCCCGCAAGTCAGCAGGCGGCACCGCCCGCCGGCGGGCCAAGGCGGCACCGCAGGCAGCACCGGAGACCACCGAGCCGGCGCCGGAGGCGGAGTCCGCGACCGACGCGCCGGCCGCGCCGCTGCCGGTGCAGGCCCCCGACCCGGCCAACCCGGTGTCGGACACCGCCGAGCCGGCCGAGCCGGACGAGCCGGCCACGCTGGCCCGCCAGCCGCTGCCCGACGACCGGTTCCTCAACCGGGAGCTGTCCTGGCTCGATTTCAACGCCCGGGTGATCGAGCTGGCCGAGGACCCGCAGACGGCGCTGCTGGAGCGGGCCAAGTTCCTGGCCATCTTCGCCAGCAACCTCGACGAGTTCTTCATGGTCCGCATCGCCGGGCTGAAACGCCGGCTGCAGGCCGGGCTGCCGGTACGCGGCGGCGACCGGCTGCCGCTGCGTACCCAGTTGGAGCTGATCGCGGCGAAGACCGCCGGCCTGGTCGCCCGGCACGCCCGCTGCTTCACCGAGGAGGTCCGGCCCCGGCTGGCCGCCGAGGGCATCCACCTGATCCGGTGGAGCGATCTGAGCACCGGTGAGCGGGAAGGGCTGCGCACCTACTTCCGGGAGCACATCTTCCCGGTGCTGACCCCGCTGGCCGTCGACCCGGCGCACCCGTTTCCGTACATCTCCAGCCGGTCGTTGAACCTGGCCGTCGCGGTCCGTGACCCCGACGGCGGCCCGGAGCTGTTCGCCCGGATCAAGGTGCCGAACAACGTGCCCCGGTTCGTGGTGGTCGGCCAGGAAGGGCTGGGCGCCCGGTTCCTGCCGGTCGAGGATCTGATCGCCGCCCAGCTCGGCCAGCTGTTCTCCGGCATGCAGGTGGTTGAGTGCCACCTGTTCCGGGTGACCCGCAACGCCGACTTCGAAGTCGACGAGGACCGCGACGAGGATCTGCTGCAGTCGCTGGAGCGGGAGCTCGCCCAGCGCCGGTTCGGCCCGCCGGTTCGGCTGGAGGTGGCCGCCTCCATCTCCGACCACATGCTCGACCTGCTGGTCCGCGAGCTGGACATGGACAGCCACGACGTGCTGCGGGTGCCGGGGCTGCTGGACCTGTCCGCGTTGTGGCAGGTGTACGAGAGCTCCGACCGGTCGGACCTCAAGGACCGCCCGTTCGTGCCGGCCACCCACCCGCGGCTGGTCGAGGGCGAGGTGCCGCGCAGCGTCTTCGCCACCCTGCGCGACGGCGACATCCTGGTGCACCACCCGTACCACTCGTTCTCCACCAGCGTGCAGCGGTTCATCGAGCAGGCCGCGGCCGACCCGCTCGTCCTGGCGATCAAGCAGACGCTGTACCGCACCAGCGGCGACTCGCCGATCGTCGACGCGCTGATCGAGGCGGCCGCCGCCGGCAAGCAGGTGGTGGTGCTGGTCGAGGTGAAGGCCCGGTTCGACGAACAGGCCAACATCGGCTGGGCGCGGATGCTGGAACGGGCCGGCTGCCACGTCGTGTACGGCCTGGTCGGGCTGAAGACCCACTGCAAGACCGCCCTGGTGGTACGCCAGGAGGGCAACCAGATCCGCCGCTACTGCCACATCGGCACCGGCAACTACCACCCGAAGACGGCCAGGCTGTACGAGGACTTCGGCATGCTGACCGCCGACCCGGAGGTCGGCGCCGACCTGACCGACCTGTTCAACGTGTTGACCGGCTACAGCCGGCAGACCGCGTACCGGCGGCTGCTGGTCGCCCCGCACGGGGTGCGCAGCGGGCTGATCGAGCGGATCGGGCGGGAGGTCGCCCACGTCCGCGAGGGCCGGGGCGGGCTGGTCCAGATCAAGGTGAACTCGCTGGTCGACGAGGAGCTGGTGGACGCGCTGTACCGGGCGTCGCAGGCCGGCGTACAGGTGGATCTGCTGATCCGGGGGATGTGCACGCTGCGGCCCGGGGTGCCGGGGCTGTCGGACAACATCCGGGTCCGGTCGATCCTCGGCCGGTTCCTGGAGCATTCCCGGGTGTTCCGGTTCGGCAACGACGGCGACGTGGAGTTCTGGATCGGCTCCTCCGACCTGATGCACCGCAACCTGGACCGCCGGGTGGAGGCGCTGGTGCAGGTGACCGACCCGGTGGCCCGCGCCGAGCTGGACCAGCTGATGAGCGACGCGTTCAGCCCGGACTGCGAGTCGTTCGAGCTGCACCCGGACGGCACCTGGAGCCGGCACCGGTCGACCGACGAGCGGCCGCTGGTGCATCTGCAGGAGCGGCTGCTCCGGCGGTTCATCGGCACCGGCAAATAGCTCCTGCTGTCACCGGCGGTCGGCGGGCCGGCGGCGCCCTGTCGACAGCGGCGACCTCGGGCGGGCGGCGCTAGGCTGGCCCGATGGTGGAGGAGGAACGCAAGTACGAGGTCGAGCCGGGTTTCACCGTGCCGGACCTGTCCGGCTGTCTGCCGGACGGTGGCCGGCTGGTGCAGCAGCCGGCGGCGAAGCTGACCGCCACCTACTACGACACCCCGGATCTGCGGCTGGCCCGCGCCGGGGTGTCGCTGCGCCACCGGGTGGGCGACTCGAAGCCGTGGACGGTGAAGCTACCCGCCGACGCGCCCGGCGTACGGCACGAGATCAGCCGGTCCGGTAAGCGCGGCAAGCCGCCGGCCGAGCTGGTGTGGCTGGTCACCGCGTACTCGCGGGGGGTGGAGCTGACGCCGGCCGCGACGGTGCGCACGGCACGTACGGTGCTGGAGTTGCGCGACGCCGACGACGCGCTGCTGGTGGAGCTGGCCGACGACGCGGTGTCGGTGTTGGACGGCAAGACGATTCGGTCGCGGTTCCGTGAGGTGGAGGTCGAGCTGAAGGCCGCCAACCGGTCGCTGCTGGACCAGGTCGAGGCCGAATTGGTCGCGGCGGGGGCGATTGCCGGCGGGTTCACCCCGAAGCACGTACGGGCGTTGGGTGCGGCCGCCGCCGGTCCGGCGGAGCTGCCGGCGGTCGAGGACCTGCCGGACGGGCCGACCGCCGCCGATGTGGTCACCCGGGCGGTCCGCGACGGCGTCGCCCGGATCCTGGCGCACGACCCGCTGGTGCGGCTGCACGCCCCGGTCGGCGACGACGACACCGCCGTGCACCAGATGCGGGTGGGTTGCCGGCGGCTGCGCAGCGACCTGCGGACCTTCCGGGCGTTGGTGGACCGCGAGTGGGCGGGTGCGCTGCGCGACGAGCTGAAGTGGATCGCCGGGGTGCTCGGCGGTGCCCGCGACGCCGAGGTGCTGCGGGACCGGTTGCGGCGTACCGCCGGGGCGGACCCGGTGGCGCCGCTACCGTCGGCGGCGGTCGAGCTGATCGACGCGACGCTCGCCGACCGGCAGGCGGCGGCACTGGCCGAGGTGGACGCGACGCTGCGCTCCGACCGGTACGTTGCCCTGGTGGAGATGCTGGTGCAGGCGGCCCGGGAGCCGCGACTGACCCCGGCGGCGGCCGGCCCGGCGGCCGAGGTGCTGCCTCGCCTGGTGGCCAAGCCGTGGCGCCGGTTGGCGTTCGGCGGCAGCGGTGTGGACGGTGCCGCCGATCTGACCCTGGACGCCTCCGACGAGCGCTGGCACGCGGTGCGAATCAACGGCAAGAAGGCCCGGTACGCGGTGGACGCGGTGGCGCCGGTGATCGGCGGTGGCGCGGCGAAGCTGGCGAAGGCGTTGTCGAAGGTGCAGAACCTGCTCGGTGAGCACCAGGACGCGGCGGTGGCCGCCGAGACCTGGCAGGGGGTGCTGGCCGAGCACCCGGACGACCACGAGTTGGCGGTGACCGTCGGCCGGCTGGTCGAGCGGGAGCGGGCCGCGATCCGTGCGGCGCGGGCGGAGTTCGCCACCGCCTGGGAGCGGGCGGCGGCGGGGCAGCGGACGAAGTGGCTGCCGTGACCGAGGTCCGGGCCGCCGGCGGGGTGGTGTGGCGCACCGACGACAGCGGGGCGGTGCAGGTGTGTCTGGTGCACCGGCCCCGGCACGACGACTGGTCGCTGCCGAAGGGCAAACTGGAGCCGGCGGAGCGTCCGTTGGTGGCGGCGGTCCGGGAGGTCGGTGAGGAGACCGGGATCCGGGCGGTGCCGCAGGTGCGGCTACCGTCGATCCGTTACACCATGCCGGACGGCAACCTGAAGGTGGTCGACTACTGGTCGATGCGGGCGGTGGAGGCGTCGTCCGAGCCGGTGCCGGTTGACGCCGCCGACGAGGTCGACGAGCTGTGCTGGCTGCCGTTGGCGCAGGCGCGGCAGCGGTTGACGTACCGGCACGACGTCGGGGTGCTGCACGGGTTCGCGCAGCTGCCGCCGGTGACCGCGACGCTCACCCTGGTGCGGCACGCGCACGCCGGCAGCCGGGACACCTGGCCGGGTCCGGACAGTGCCCGCCCGTTGGACACCGCCGGGCTGCGGCAGGCGCAGGCGTTGGCGGCGTTGCTGGTGCTGACCGGGCCGTGTCGGGTGCTGTCGGCGTCGCCCCGGCGGTGTGTGCAGACGGTCGCCCCGCTGGCGCAGGCGCTGGATCTGCCGGTCGAAGTGGAGTCGGTGTTCGACGAGCCGGCCGCCGGCCAGCAGCCGGACGAGAACGCGTTGGCGGCGGCGGGCCGGCTGAGCGAGTTGGCGGCGGCCGGTACGCCGGCAGCGGTGTGCAGTCAGGGCAAGGTGATCCCGGCCGCGTTGACGGTGCTGACCCGGCGGTCGGCGGCGGATCACCGTACCGCGAAGGGCGGCGGCTGGTTGTTGTCGTTCGCCGGGGAGCGGCTGGTCGGCGCGGACCGGCTCTAGCGGGGCCGATTGCGGCGGCCCAGCGGACCGGGTCAGCGGCCCTGTCGCATATACGAAGGCGCCCACCGCCGTACCGGCGGTGGGCGCCTTCGCGCTGGTGGTGTCCGGCCGGTGTGGCCGGACGGCTCAGCGGGTGGTTTTACGGGCGGCGGGCTTGCGGGCCGGGGCCTTCTTCGCCGGCGACTTCTTCGCCGCCGTCGACTTGGCTCCGGTCGACTTGGCCGCCGCCGACTTGGCCGCGGTGGACCGAGTCGCGGTGGTCTTCCTGACCGTGGACTTCTTGGCCGGCGCGGCCGCCGCGGACCGGGTGGTCTTGGCGGCGGCGGTCTTCTTCGCCGTACCGCCGGCCGCCCGCTTCGCCGGCGCCTTGGTGGCGGTCGACTTGGCGGCCGTGCCGGTGGACTTCGCCGCGCCACGGGCGGTGCTCCTGGCCGCCGTGGACTTGGCTGCGGTGGCCTTCGTCGCCGTGGACTTCGCCGCGGTCGACTTGGCCGCGGTGGCCTTCGGTGCCTTGCCGCTGGCCACCATGTCCTTGAAGCCCGCGCCGGGCCGGAAGACCGGCACCGAGGTCTTCTTGACCTTCACCGACTCGCCGGTACGCGGGTTGCGCGCTGTTCGAGCCGCGCGGACGCGCTTCTCGAACACCCCGAAGCCGGTGATACCCACCCGGTCGCCCTTGGTGACCGCCGACTGAACCTCGGCCAAGACGGCGTCGAGCGCCGTCGTCGCCGTCTTGCGGTCTCCCAGGCGAGCAGCGAGCGCATCGATGAGCTCTGCCTTGTTCACGAGTTCCCTCCCGTATGTGCAACTGGACTCAACGAGCCATTCTGCGCGCACGGTATGCCCTGTACCGGCAGGACACAAACATCTGCCGGAAAAAAGTCCTTGTGTCGTAACGGATTCGCCCCCAACCGGTGGCCGGAGCCGACCGGTTGGTATAGCCGGACGGTTGGTGGGCCACCGGATGGGGGCGGAATCGGCGTCGGGAACCCCGTTGGGAAGAGACCGGTTCGGCGTTGTGCGCTATGCCACGACCGGCTTGAACGACAACCGACCGCGCTCGTACTCGGTGATGGCCGACTCGTGACGCAGGGTCAGTCCAATGTCATCCAATCCCTCCATCAGCCGCCACCGGCTGAAGTCGTCGATCGGGAACGACCAGCCGGAGGCACCGGCCCTGACCTCCCGGCTGGCCAGGTCGACGGTCACCTCGGCGGCCGGATCGGCCTCGACCAGCGACCACAATTCCTCAATGGCGGGCATTCCCAGCTCGACCGGCAGCAGCCCTTCCTTGAGCGCGTTGCCGCGGAAGATGTCACCGAAGCGGGGGGACAGCACGGCCCGGAAGCCCCAGTCCCGCAGCGCCCACACCGCGTGTTCACGCGATGACCCGGTGCCGAACTCGGGGCCAGCGACGAGAATGGATGCCCCGGAATACGAAGGATTGTTCAGAACGAATCCCGGATCCTCGCGCCAGGCATTGAACAGACCGTCGGCGAAGCCGGTCCGGGTCACCCGCTTGAGGTACACCGCCGGGATGATCTGATCGGTATCTACATTAGAACGGCGCAGCGGGACGGCGGTCCCGGTGTGCACGGTGAACTTGTCCATGTCGTGATCCCGTCTCGTGGTGCGTGTCCAGCGGCGGTCAGTTGAGGTCCGCCGGCGCGGCCAGCCGGCCCACCACGGCGGTGGCGGCGGCGACCGGCGGCGACACCAGGTGGGTACGCCCGCCCCGGCCTTGCCGGCCCTCGAAGTTGCGGTTGGAGGTGGAGGCCGAGCGCTCCCCCGGTTTGAGCGTGTCCGGGTTCATGCCCAGGCACATCGAGCAGCCGGCGAACCGCCACTCGGCACCGGCGTCGGCGAAGACCTTGTCCAGCCCTTCGTTCTCGGCCGCCTCCCGTACCTTGGCCGATCCGGGCACCACGAGCATCCGTACCCCGTCGGCGACCTTGCGCCCGCGCAGCACATCGGCGGCGACCCGCAGGTCCTCCAGCCGACCATTGGTGCAGGAGCCGACGAAGACCACGTCGACCGGCACGTCGCGCAGCGCGGTGCCCGGCCGCAGGTCCATGTATTCCAGCGCCCGGCGGGCGGCGACCCGCTCCGCGTCGGTGTCGAACTGCTCCGGGTCGGGCACGGCGGCGCTCAGCGCGGCGCCCTGCCCGGGGTTGGTGCCCCAGGTCACGAACGGCGTGATCTCGCTGGCGTCCAGGATCACCTCGGCGTCGAACGTCGCCCCCTCGTCGGTGGCCAGACTGGACCAGTAGGCCACGGCGGCGTCCCAGTCGGCGCCCTGCGGCGCGTTCGACCGGCCCCTGAGGTACGCGAAGGTGGTCTCGTCCGGCGCCACCATGCCCGCCTTGGCACCCCACTCGATGGACATGTTCGCCACCGTCATCCGGCCCTCCATGGAGAGCCGGCGGATCGCCTCGCCCCGGTACTCCACCACGTAGCCGCGACCACCGCCGGTGCCGACCTTGGTGATCAGCGCCAGCACCAGGTCCTTGGCGGTGACCCCCGGGCCGAGTTCGCCGGTGACGGTGACCGCCATCGTCTTCGGCCGGGACTGCGGCAGCGTCTGGGTGGCCAGCACGTGCTCGACCTCGCTGGTGCCGATGCCGAAGGCGAGCGCGCCGAACGCGCCGTGGGTCGCGGTGTGCGAGTCGCCACAGACGATCGTCATGCCGGGCTGGGTCAGGCCCAGCTGCGGGCCGATGACGTGCACGATGCCCTGGTTGTCGTCGCCCAGGGCGTGCAGCCTGATGCCGAACTCGGCGCAGTTGCGGCGCAGCGTCTCGATCTGGGTACGCGATGTCGGGTCGCTGATGGTCAGCAGGTCCCCGCGCCGGCCGTTGAACGCCGGGTCGGCGTACCCGGTCGGGGTGTTGTGATCCTCGGTGGCGAGGGTCAGATCGGTCCGGCGCACCGGCCGGCCGGCCAGCCGCAGCCCGTCGAAGGCCTGCGGGCTGGTGACCTCGTGCAGCAGGTGCAGATCGATGTAGAGCAGGTCCGGCTCGCCCGCGGCGGATCGCACCACGTGCGCGTCCCAGACCTTCTCGGCCAGGGTCCTGGGCGATGTCTGCTTCGAAGTGGCTCCCACCATCTGGACATCCTAAATTCTGGGAGGTATGTTTCGGCTTGTGGGACACAGTATGAGCGGTGTCGGCGTTCTCGACAAGGCGGTGGTGATCCTCGCGGCCTGCGTGGACGGCGCCAGCCTCGCCGAACTCGTCGACCGGACCAAGCTGCCCCGGGCCACTGCGCACCGGTTGGCACAGGCCCTGGAGATCCACCGGATGCTGGTCCGGGACACCCAGGGGCGGTGGCGGCCCGGCCCCCGGTTGGGTGAGCTGGCCAACGCCGCGCCCGACGTCTTGCTGACCGCCGCCGAGCCGCTGCTGGCCGCGCTGCGCGACGCCACCGGCGAGAGCGCCCAACTCTACCTGCGCCGGGCCGACGAGCGGATCTGCGTCGCCGCCGCCGAGCGGGCCAGTGGCCTGCGCGACACGGTGCCGGTCGGCTCGGTGCTGCCGATGACCGCCGGGTCCGCCGCCCAGATCCTGCTGGCCTGGGAGCCACCCGAGGCCGTCATGCCGCTACTGCCCCGCTGCAAGTTCACCGGCCGTACGCTCGCCGAGGTGCGCCGACGTGGCTGGGCGCAGAGCGTCGCCGAGCGGGAGGCCGGGGTGGCCAGTGTCTCCGCGCCGATCCGGGACCGCACCGGCCGGGTGATCGCCTCGGTCAGCGTCTCCGGGCCGATCGAGCGGCTCGGCCGCCGGCCGGGTGAGCGGCACGCCATGGCCGTGGTCCGCGCCGGCCAACGGCTCTCCGGGCTCTGAGCCCGCATTGATTCCGCACCCCGCCGTGCTCTGATCGAGCCCTGATCTCCGGGTAACTCTGCGCAGCCCAGGCCGTTTCGGGCATTATAGGCAGCGGCGACCGGGCGGCGGGGTAGCCGGACAGGGCCGACGAAAAGGCGCCCCCCGTAGGAGGGCGCCTTGAGCGCTGTAGCCCCGACCGGATTCGAACCGGCGCTACCGCCTTGAGAGGGCGGCGTCCTGGGCCGCTAGACGACGGGGCCAGAACTATCCTGGTACAAACTGCCGTTTCGTGCTGCTGTGTCCTGTTGGACACGGTGCCGAACTCTAACAGAGACCAGCACCCCGACGCCATCTGGAGCCTTCCGGCATCGGTGGCTGGGGTACCAGGACTCGAACCTAGACTAACTGAACCAGAATCAGTCGGGCTGCCAATTACCCCATACCCCATCGGTGCTCGCCGCACCGGGACAGAACTCTACCTGACCCCATGGTGCGCGCCAAATCGGGATACCGCAGCGGTTTGCCTCAGTCCGCCGCGACCACCGGGTTGGCCAGCTCACCGATGCCCTCGATCCGGACCGACACCGTGTCGCCGGCGGTCAGCTCGCTCACCCCGGCCGGCGTCCCGGTCAGGATCACGTCACCGGGCAGCAGCGTCATCACGTGTGACACGTACGACACCAGCGTCGGCACGTCGAAGACCATCTGCTTGGTCCGGCCCAGCTGCCGTACGTCCATCTCGTCCGGCTTCGGACCCACCTCGCAGCGGACCTCCAGGTCGGTGACGTCCAGCCCGGTGACGATCCACGGGCCGATCGGGCAGAACGAGTCGAAGCCCTTCGCCCTGGTCCACTGGCCGTCCGACCGCTGCAGGTCGCGGGCGGTGACATCGTTGGCGCAGGTGTAGCCGAAGATCGCCCGCTCGGCGGCGGCCCGGTCGGCGCGCCGGGCACCGGGCGGTCCGATCACCACGGCGAGCTCCGCCTCGTGCTCCACCTGCCGGGACTGGGCGGGCAGTCGGATCGCGTCCCGTGGACCGATCACCGACGTCGACGGCTTGAGGAACAGTAACGGCTCGGCCGGCACCTCGGCACCGTGCTCGGCGGCGTGGTCGGCGTAGTTGCGCCCGACGCACACCACCTTGCTGGGCAGGATCGGCGACAGCAGCCGGACGTCGGCCAGCGCCCAACGCTGCGACGTGAAGGTCAGCCTGCCGAACGGGTGGCCGTCGACCTCGGCGACGGTCAACGCCTCGGGGCCGGCTCCCGGCTCCCCCTCGACGACTCCGAACGACATTCCCTTGCCATGGGCGAAACGAGCGATACGCACCCGGTCAATGTATCGCCCTGCGCCCGCGCCGCCCCGGCGGTCACGGCGAAGGGCGACAACGGTCACTGCGAGAAGTGGAAATCTAGCACCGGTCACCGGATCAGGTGGCGGAACCGCGCTTCGCCGGCCGGACGGCCGGTGCCGGCCTACCGTTCGGGTCAGGGGCAGAGACGAGATGGTGATGTCATGGTGGCGACGTGCGCTGCGGGCCGGTCTGTTCGGCGCCGTTCTGGTGGTCGGCGGGGGGATCCTGGCACCGGGCGCGGCACCGGCACGGGCCGAGGGGGCTGCTTCGGCACGGGCCGAGAGGCAGGAACTGGTCGCGGTGACGATCAACGAGATCGGGCAGAGCGCGGCGACCTACCGGGTCGAGGCGGTCAACCGTACGGTGTCACCGGTCGACGTCACCCTGCGGATGGCCGTACCGACGATGACCTCGGTGGCCACCGTCGGCGCCGCCGGCCGGGTCGATGCCTCGGAGATCACCTGGCAGTTGAGCCTGCCGGCGAACAGCGGGCAGACGGTCACCGCGTCGTTCCGGCCGGGCGGTGCCGGCACCGCGCAGACCTTCCCGGTCTGCGCGTACCAGCGGGACACCGCGCTGCCGTACGACTGCGCGAGCGCCCGGTGGACCCCGACAGCCGGCATCGAGGCGGCGGACTCGGCCTGGTGGCAGCGCCCGTCGATGCCGCTGATCGGCGGGCTGACGGCACTCGTCGTGGTGGCGATGCTTGGGTACGGGTGGCGCCGCCGGCTGCGGGAGCGCCGGGTCGACCGACGCCGGGTCGTCACCCCGGCCGGGCGGCGGGTGCGGTTGCCGGCGGCGGTGCCGGCCGCCCCTAAGCGCAGCTGGCGCCCGGCGACGCCGCTGGTGTTCGGCCTGCTGCTGGCGATGCTGACCGGGCTGGCGGTGGCGGCGGTACGCGTGGCGAGCTACGGCAGCGAGGTGCTGGACCGGGCCAACCAGCCGCCCAGTGGGTGGATCGGTGCGCCACCGGCCGGCGGATTCGGGGTGCTGCTGACCGAGGCCGCCTTCGAGTTCACCGTCTTCCGGATGGCCTGCGCGCCGGCTGATGGGCAGGGGCAGGATCGGCGGTGTGTCGCCACGGTCGGGCTGCGCAACCGCAGCGACACCGAACAGTTCTGGTACGGGCCGTTGCAGCGGGCGTATCTGCCGACCGGTGACTGGGTCGGGGTGGACGAGGCGGCGACCCGGCAGGAGAACGGCGGCCGGGACGTCTTCGCCGAGCCGGTGCCGCCCGGGGGCCGGATGCTGGTCCCGCTGGCCTTCACGGTCAGCGGCGACCTGGTCCCGGACCGGTTGGAGCTGCGCAGCGGCGCGTTCTCTGCCGGGGTCGCCGTACGGTGGATCTGACGGTCGGCTCCCGGCTGCCCGGCCTGACGGGGTTACGGGGTGAACTCGGCAGGCGAGTCAGGTCAGGACAACCCGAGCGGGTGCATGCCGACCAGCATCGCGAACCGGTGCCCACCGGTGGTGGTGCCGTCACGGGGGACGCCGGCCTGCTCGAACCGCCGCATCAGGGCCTGCAGCTCGTGGCGGAACTCGGCGATCCGGTCTACGGGGATCTCGGCGACCCCCCGGCTGAGCATCATCCGGACCGGGTCGGGCGCCTCACTGCTATCGGAGATGGTGCCGGCGTTGAGTCCGGCCTCGATCTCGTCCTTGATCTGGTCGAGCAGGGTGGCCACCACCTCGTGCACCGAGCTGGGTTCCTCGCCGGAGCGGCGGTGGAAGGTCAAGTTGAGCTGGCCGGCACCGTACTGCTTCTCGATAATGCCATTGACCACCCGGGTGTCCCGGATGTGCAGCAGTTGGTGCTGTTCCAGCTGGTTGATGTGGTAGTAGATCTTGGTGGGCGCGACGCCCACGATGTTTGCCAGCTCCTTGGCGGTCCAGGTCCGCTCGGGCTCGGACATGGCGAGCTCCAGCACCCGCATCCGGATGGGGTCGGCGAGCGCCTTGAGGGTAGCCACGTCCTCGATCACCCGGCTGGCCATCAGCTCAGTCACCGCAGACCTCCAGTCAACCAACGTTTCACGGTTGATTCTACCCCGACGATTGACTTCCGTCCGTCGCTCAGCTTATTTTGAACGTGCTTCCCGTTCGACCCGCCGTCGCCGGCCCGGTTCGCTGGCGCAATGTCGTCGCCGGACCGGTCAGCCGGCGGGAAGTCCCAGCGCAACGCCAACTGCGTGGCCTGGAAGTACCGCTCCGCCCGGCCCTGGTCGGTCCGCTGGTTGACCACCCGGATCATCCCCTCCTGGGCAGCACCCGCAGGTGGTAGTGCATCAGGCTGAACGTGATGCCCAGCTGGTGGGCCAGCTGGCGGGCGGACAGCGCCCGGTCCGGCTCGGCGGTGAGCACCGCGAGCACCCGCAACCGGATCGGATCGGCGACGGCACGCAGCTGATTGACGCCGTCGAGCACCCGTACCGCCGGGGTCGGCGGGCCGGTACCGCCGGGCGGTCGCGCGGAACCCGGTTGCCGTGGCACACTGGACACAGCCCCCGACGTTCCCTGACGGTCGGGGGCTGCACCGTCCGTGCGCCGGGCACCGTCCGTGCGCCGGGCACCGTCTGCCCGCTTCCGCCACCGCGAACCGCAGCGCCCGCGTCCCGTAGTCCGCCAACATCGCGCACCTCCTTGTCGACCCGGGAGCCGTTGCTGGGCCACTCCTTGACTTCTACCTGACGTTCTATCTTGCTTCTGCGCTTGAGATTAATTGAACGTATAGGTCCGGTCAACCATTGGAGCTGACTGAATTAAGGCAGCGGTCAGCAGGCGGCCACGATTGGCACATGAAGTTGATGCGAAGTCGGAATGTCAGCTCAGCTGATCCGACTGGCCAAACCCATCGAATCGGGCGATACACCGCAACAGGCGGTCCCGCAGTACCGCGGCCCGCTCGGCGAAGTCCCGCTGCATCGTCGCGTACTCGGCCCGACCCGCCGCGGTCTCGATCCGCACCGGCGGATAGCCCAGCTCCCGCAGGTCGTACGGACTGGCCCGCATGTCCAGGTCCCGGATGTCACGGGTTAACTCGAAGCAGTCCACCACCAGTTCGCCGGGGACCAGCGGACTCAACCGAAAGGACCACTTGTACAGATCCATGTTGGCATGCAGGCAGCCCGGTTGTTCGAAGTCGGCCTGGTTGGAGCGCTGCGGGGAAAGCAGGTTCAGTGGCCGGGCCGCTGGCGTGAAGAATCGGTACGCGTCGAAATGGCTGCACCGAATCCGCTGGCCGTCGACGAACTCGGCGAGGCCGGCCGGACTCATCCGCAGCGGCCACCGGTGGTGGCGGACCTCGTCGGCGGGCTGCCGGTAGACCATCGCCCACTCGTGCAGGCCGAAGCAGCCCAGGTGCGCCGGCCGGTTCGCGGTACGGGCCAGCAGGTCCCGTACCCAGGTGACGAACTCGCCGCGCCGGGCCAGTAGCCCGGCGGTGTCCAGGGTGACCGCCACCCCGTCGCCGCTCGGAACCGTCCGGTAGTCCCGGCCCCACTGCGCCGGCTCGGTGTCGGCGAGTCGCACCCCCGCCCCCGGATGCCAGCGACGCAGCTGCGCCGGCCGGTACGCGTAGTAGGTGAACAGGAAGTCGGCGACCGGATGCGACTCGCCCCGGCGGCGGCGCTCCAGGTGCCCGCCCACCAGCCGGTCGACACGCTCGGCGTGCGCGTCGCGGCGCCGGGTCCAGGTAACCCGGTCGAGCAGGGTGTCGGTCACCACCCGACCAGCGTAGGCCGACCCGGGAAGGCCGACCCGCCAGGGCCGGCCCGGTCAGTCTCCGTCGGCTGGCTCCCCGTCGGCCCGCCCGCCGGACCGCAGTACCGCGTCCGGCCGGCAGAGCACGCTCACCCGGTAGGACAGCCCCAGGTTGGACCAGATCTCACCGCGCAGGGACAGGCAGATCCCGACGCCGGGTTCGCCGTCGGGGTGCTCGAAGAAATCCACCGTCGGCGCGGCGAGCGCGCCGACCAGTCCCTGGGTCTGCCGGGCGGTGGCGGCGACCTGCACCAGCCCGCCGGTCACCTGGATTTCCACGTCGTCCAAAGCGTCGACCGCGTACCAGTGGGTGTCCGGCAGGAACAGCTGCACGTCCACGCCGCGGCGGGTGTAGTCGGGGCCGGCCAGGCCGGTGTCGTCCGCCGGGCGGTCACCGAGCCACGCGGTGCCGGCATAGTCGGTACGCAGCCGCTGCGCCTCGGAACGCCACTCGGTGACCAGGGTGTCGAGACGGGGTTGGGCGGCAAGGTGGACAGCTGCTTCGATCACCCCCGGGACCCTAGCACCGCGGCCGGGTCCCGGGGTCCCTCCGGTGCGCAGTCCAGTGCCTGGTCGACGACCAGGTCCAGCGGGGTGGCCGCGCCCGTGTACCAGGCGGCGTCGAACGCGTCACCGGTCAATGCGCGCCGCGCCGCGTCGAGGGCGGCGTCCCGCCGCTGCTGCACCGCCACCGGTGCGACCAGGCCGAACCGGTAGCGCAACGAGTCGACCGCAGCGAGGATCCGTACCGCCAGGGCCGGATCCTCGTCGACGGTCACCTCGGCCACCGTCTCCAACGAGGTGGACAGGTCCGCCCGGTCGCCCAGCTCGAACCGCCGTTCCAGGGCCGCGACGAACAACCGCAGCGCGGCCGGCCGGTCCCCGCCGGCCAGCTCGCACTGCCCGAGATGGTGCAGTGCGACCGCCTCGCCGAACAGGTCCCCCAGCCCGGTGGCCAGGTCGAGCGCTTCCCGGGCGACGGCGGCCGCGCCGGTTGGGTCCGGCCGGGCCAGCAGGATCTCGGCCAGACAGGTCAACCCGAGCAGTACGCCGCGGCTGTTGCCGGCTTCCCGCTCCAGCGCCAGGCACTGGTTGATATGCCAGTCGGCGTCGGCGATGTTGCCGGCCCGCAGACAGACCTTGGCGAGGTTGCCGAGCGCGATCGCCATGCCGGGCTTCGCCCCAAGCTCGCGCCACACCTCCAGGCCGTACCGGAAGTGTTCGCCGGCCTCGTCGTAGCGGCCGGCGAGCATCGCCGCGACGCCGAGGATGTTGCGGGCCTGCGCGGCGCCCTCGGCGTCGCCGGCCCGTTCGGTGAGGCGCAGACACTCCCCGCCGAGTCGGGCGGCGGTGGCGGTGTCGTCCTGGGTGGCGGCCAGTACCGCCGCCGGATAGAGCAGTTGGCGGCGGTGCTCCGCGGCCAACCCGGCGGGGGCGGAGAGCAGCCGGTCAAGCCACTGTCGGCCGTCACGGATCTGGTTTCCGTTGCGCCAGTACCGCCACAACCCGAGGCAGAGCCGAGTCGCGGTGGCCAGGTCGTCGGCAGCGAGCGCGTACTCCAGCGCGGCCCGCAGGTCCGGGTATTCCTGGTCGAGCTCGTCGGCCCAGCGGCTCTGCTCCGGCCCGACCATCCCGCCGGCCGCCCGGTCCGCCAGCCCGGCGCAGTACGCCAGATGGTTTCGCAGCTGCCGGGACCGCTGCCCGGTGGTGCACAGCTGGCGGGCCTGGGCCTGGATGGTGTTCAGCATCGCGTACCGGCGGGTGCCGGACCGCCCGGTCACCGCCACCACGAGGCTCTTGCGGACCAGCGCCTCCAACGCTTCGGCGACCCGGTCGACGGCCGCAGACCCCGCCGTGGCCGCAGACCCCGCCACGGCGACCGGCTCCAGCCCGGCGACGGTGGCCACGGCAGCTGCCGTCGGCTCGGCGGTGAAGACAGCCGCAGCGGTGAAGACGTCCCGTTGTGCCGGCTCCAGCAGGCCGAAACTCCAGTCGACGGTGCCGTGCAGGGTCCGCTGGCGGGCCGGCCGGTCGCGTGGCCCGGGGCCGAGCGGGTCCAGGTGCGGGCCGAGCCGCTCCAGCAGTGCCGCCGGGCTCAACTGGTCGGTACGCGCGGCGGCCAGCTCGATCGCCAGCGGCAGGCCGTCCAACCGCCGGCACAGCTCGGCCACCGCCGGCAGGGCGTCGGCGGTCAGCCTGAAGTCCGCGTCGGCCGCCCGGGCGAGCTGGTCGAACAGGGCGATCGCCGGATGCTGCGCCACCACGCGGGCGGCGGCCGACGCCCCGCGCGGCAGGTCGTCGAGGCGGGGCAGCGGCAGCGGCGGCACCCGGTAGACCTGTTCGCCGTAGATTCCCAACGGCTCCCGGCTGGTGGCCAGTACCCGAACGCGCCCAGCGGCGGTCAGCAGCTGGCCCAACGGCGGACCGGCGGCCAACGCCTGCTCCAGGTTGTCCAGCACCAGCAGCAACTCGGTGTCCGCGGTGTGGTCGACCACCGCGTCCAGCACCGCCTGCCCGGCACGCACCGGCACGTCCAGCGCGGCGGCGACTGCGGTGAGCACCTCCGTCGCGGTGCGGCAGGCGGCCAGCGCCACGAAACACACCCCGTCGTCGAACCGAGCCGCGAGACCGGCGGCCACCGACAGCGACAGCCGGGTCTTGCCGATCCCACCGGCCCCGACGAGCGTGACCAGCCGGCTGGTCGCCAGCAGCGCGTCGATCCGGGCGACCTCGCGGTCCCGGCCGATCAGCGGGGTCAGCGGGGCGGGCAGCCGCACCCGCCGCCGGGGCCGGCCAAGGAGGTCCGGGCTCAACGTCCAGCCGCCGGTGCCGGAACCGACCAGACCACGACGGCTACGTACCCGGTCGAGTTCCCGGTCGGCGGCGGCCGGCAGCCCGCCGGTCTGCCGGACGAACCAGTTCACCAGGGTCCGGCTGGGTTCGCCGCGCAGCGCGGTCCGCAACCAGATCCGGGTCGTTGCCGGCGACCACGGGGTCAGCTCGATCTGCTCCAGCTCTGGCAGGTGCACTCCACCCGCACCGACACCGGGCAGCGGACCGGGACCGGTCACCGTGACCGGTTCGCCGGCACCGACGGGTCCGGGCGGCCGGGCCGGCCGGGCCGTTTCGGTGCTGGCCTGCACCAGCCCGAGCACGGCGGGTAGCAGGCTCGGGCGGGACCAGACGCGCAGCAACTGTGGGACCCGGTCGACGGCGGCGAGGTCGGCGATCAGCAGAACCTGGTCGGCGAAGACCGGCGGCGGCAGCGGCTCCGGCTCGGGTGACACCGTGACCACGGCGAACCCGCGCAACGCGGCCAGCCGGGCGGTCTCGGCGAGGAAACGGGTGTGCCCGGCACCGCGCTGCCCGTGGACACGGGCCGAGCCACGGCCGGTCACCTGCAGCCGGGTCAGGAACTCGTGGGTTCGGCGCAGCGCCTCGTCGCGTTCCCACAGCCGGGATCCGGTGTCGTCGGCGATCTCCACGTCGTCGGCGACCGCGCTGTCGCGCCCTCGCCGTTTGGCGAGGTAGTTGCGTCGGTCGGCGTGGTCCAGCAGGTGCTCGGCGGTGGTGCCGTCCGCGGGGGCGGTCGCCACCCCGAGACTGACCGTCAGATGCAGCGGCGGGTCGCCGGAGAACTCGGTGTTGCGGATCCGTTCGGTCAGCCGCAGGGCGAGCCGGACCGCCTCGGTGAGTCCGGTCTGCGGCAGTACGACGACGAACTCGTCGCCGCCGTACCGGAACAGTACGTCCTGCGGCCGGCAGGTGGCGCGTACCCGCTCGGCGAGCTGGCGGAGCACCCGGTCGCCACGCAGGTGGCCGTAGACGTCGTTGACGGTCTTGAAGAAGTCGACGTCGAACAGGAACACCCCACAGGGGTGCCCCGCCCGGCTCAACTGGCGTCTGAGGAATGGCTCAAGGGATGCGCGCTGACGGGCTCCCGTGACCGGATCGGTCGCCGCCACGTCGTACGTCTCACCGCCCTCGTCACCACCGGCGTACCGGGTCACCGGACCCGCCTGCCGCGACCTGGTGGGCCGACGGGCGTGTCGGCATGGTTAACGGGTGCCCTCTGTGTACGGCACCACCGAGTTGGATGCTATCCGTCAGTCACCGGGCATGGGAGTCCACCGGCCCGACGCACGTCCTGCACGATAGGAGGATGTTCGTTCCCACCTGAGAGGTTTCTGCTACGTAACATGTCCACCGTGGTGCCGGGACACGTCCCTATCGGATGGACTTACCGGTAGCCATGATCTAGTTATTCGTCAGGAGGATCGCACCGGTGCCGACGATAAGCGCTGTACGCGAACAGCGCGGATACCGAAAACAGATCGCTGTACTGTCGACGGTCGTGATGCTCGCCGCCACCGTGGCCGGCGGGCCGGCGGCGCGGCCGGCCGGCGCACCGGACGCTGTACCGGCCGGGGGCTTCGCCAGCCTGTGGAACGGCTCCCCCGGCATTGGCCAGGGCACCTCGCTGGCCGACGTGCGCAGCATCGTCGGTGCGAACACCCCTGCGACGGCGGCGCTGGACGGCACCGGGATCGGCATTGCGATGATCGACACCGGGGTGGTACCGGTCCCCGGCCTGCCGGGGAACCGGCTGGTCAACGGCCCGGACCTGTCCTTCGAGTCCCAGGCGACAAATCTGCGCTGGCTCGACACCTACGGGCACGGCACCCACCTCGCCGGTGTACTGATCGGCGACGATCCGACCAGCGGCGCGCGCGGGCTGGCGCCGAAGGCGAGCCTGACCTCGGTCAAGGTCGGTACGGCCAACGGCGCGGTCGACGTCTCACAGGTCATCGCGGCGATCGACTGGGTCGTCGCCAACCGCAACCACGACCCCACCCATCCGATCCGGATACTGAACCTGGCGTACGGCTCCGCCGGCAACCCGGCCTTCTGGACCGATCCGCTGCACTTCGCCGTCGAACAGGCGTGGCACGCCGGAATCGTGGTCGTGGCGGCCGCCGGCAACGACGGCAACGGGTTCGGTCGGCTGGACAATCCGGCGACCAACCCGTACGTCATCACGGTCGGCGCCAGTCTGACCAAGGGCACGCTGACCACCGCCGACGACGAACTCGCGCCGTTCACCAACCTGGCCACGGCCGGCCGGCAACTGGATTTGCTGGCCCCCGGCGAATCGGTGCTGTCGCTGCGCAACCCGGGCTCCAACATCGACAACCACTACCCCGGCGCCCGGGTCGGCAGCACCCTGTTCCGGGGCAGCGGCACCTCGCAGGCGGTCGCGGTCACCTCGGCCGTCGCCGCGCTGCTGCTGCAGGCCAAGCCGTGGCTCACCGCCGACGAGGTCAAACAGTTACTGATGGAAAGCGGTACCTTCCTGCCCACCGGCGGAGGCGCGAACCTCGGCCTACGCAGCATCAACCTGAACGCGGCACTGACCTACACCCCGGTGTGGCAGCCGCAGCAGTGGACCAGGTCCGACGGACACGGCCCGATCGACGCGTCCCGGGGCACCAGCAGAGTGGCCCGCAACAACGTGACGCTGCAGGGCGAGCAGAGCATCTTCGGCCCGTTCAGCAGCCCGGCCTGGGCCAGCCGGTCCGCGGCCCGGACCGCCTGGACCGGCGGCGTCTGGCTGGGTCACCGGATGGCCGCGGACGGCTGGACCGGCACCTCCTGGGCCAGTCGCACCTGGGGTGACGCGGTCTGGACCTCGCCGTCCTGGGACGGCTCCGGGTCTTGGGTGGACCCGGCCTGGTCGAGCCACTTCTGGTCCACCGGATCGTGGACGCCGGGCGACTGGGACTCGCACTTCTGGTCCACCGACAGCTGGGCCAACGCCTGCTGGTGCTGACCGGGCCGAACAGCTGACCGGGCCGCGTACCGGGTCAGTCAGGATCGCCGCGGCGCAGACGCTTCGTCTGCGCCCGGCGTTTCTTGTCGCTGATCCGCCGTTCCTTCGCCGCCCGGGACGGCCGGGTCGGCCGACGCGGCGGCGCCGGCGGCGCGATCGCCTCCCGCAGCAGTGCGGACAACCGGTCCCGGGCCGCGGCCCGGTTCGCCAACTGGTTGCGGTGCTCGCTGGCGGTGACCGTCAACACCCCGCCGACCAACCGATTGGCCAGCCGCTGCACCGCCCGCTGGCGCAGCCACGGCGGCAGCGCGGTCGAGCCGGCGACGTCGAGCGACAGCTCGACCCGCGAGTCCGCCGTATTGACGCCCTGGCCGCCGGGTCCGGACGAACGGGAGAACCGCTCGGTCAACTCGCCCGCCGGGATCACCACCGAGTCGGTGACCCGCATCTCGCCTGCCGCCATCATCCGACAGTACCGCTGCCGTCGGCGCCGACCACCTGGGCGGTGGTCAGCCGCCCCGCCGGATGATCTCGTCGGCCGTCTGCTCGGCCCGGTGGATCGGGATGGCGAAGCCGATGCCGATCGACCCGACACCCTCCAACGTGGCGATGGCGGTGTTCACCCCGATCACCTCGCCGTCGACGTTGACCAGCGGCCCGCCCGAGTTGCCGGGGTTGATCGACGCGTCGGTCTGCACTGCGGTCTGCCGCCCGCCGTTACCGAGCATCACCTCACGGTCCAGGGCGCTGACGATCCCGGCGGTGACCGTGCCGGACAGGCCGAGCGGGGAGCCGACCGCCAGGACCGACTCTCCGACCTGGGTGGCGCCGGGCTGGGCCAGGGCCAGCGGACGCAGCCCGGCGGTCGACGGCACCCGCAGCACCGCGATGTCGCTGCCCGGATCCCGGCCGACCACCTCGGCGACGATCCGCCGACCGTCCTGGGCGACGACGCTGACCTGGTGGCCGTTGAGCGGGGTCCCCGGTTCGCTGTCGCCGTCCAGGATGTGGTCGTTGGTGATGATGTGATGCTGGTCGTCGATCGCGAAGCCGGACCCACCGGAGATCATGCTGCCCCGTTCGACCTGGACCGACACCACGCCGGGCAGCACCTTGGCCGCCGCCGCCACCAGGTCCGGCGACACCCCGGGGGTGACCGACGGCGACGGCAGCGCCGCCGGCTGTCCCGCGTCGCCGCCCCAGCCGGCGACCACCGCGCCGGCCAGCCCGCCGGACGCCGCCGACAGGGCGAGCACCGCGGCGGCGGTGAGCAGCCGGCGACGCCACCGTCGCGGCGGGGGCGGTGCCGGCGGTACGGCGGAACCGTCCAGCCCCGGCCAACGGTCCGCGTCCGGCGAGACGAACCACGGGCCACGCGGCTCGCCCAGCCCGGTAGGCACAGTCATCGGGCTCCTCCTTTACCGGTCCAGGTCGGGTGGCGCGGGGTAGGTCCGGGTGGCGCGGGTCAGGGCAGCCGGGAGAACCACAACAGCGAGGTCCCGGCGGCAGCCACGGCGAGCAGTAGCCCGAATCCGATGAACCGGGCCGAGACGTCGGCCAGCTCCAGCCGGTAGCCGACCGAGGTGCCGATGTCGGCGTACACGGCACTCAACTGCTTGCTGCTGGCCGCCTCGTGGTAGGCACCGCCGGTCAACTCGGCCACCGCTTCGAGATTCTCGCCGTCCACCGGCACCCGCAGCGGCCGGCCGCCGCCGTAGTCGATGTAGCCGGCGGCGGTCCCGACCGAGATGGTGTCGATCGGGATCCCGGCCTCCACCGCCTCGGCCGCCGCCGACTCCGGCGACCGCCCGGAGGTGTTCGCCCCGTCGGACAGCAGCACGATCCGGGCCGGTGGGACCTCCTCGGCGGCCTGCGCGTCCAGCGACCGGATCGCCTCCAACGACGTCTTGATCGCCTCGCCGATGGCGGTGCCCTGGGCCCCGGTGATCCCCTCGGCGAGCCGGTCGATGCCGGCGCCCAGCGCCTCTCGGTCGGTGCCCGGCCCGACCAGCACCGAGGCGTTGCCAGCGAACGCCACCAGGCCGACGTTGAACTGCGCCGGCAGGTCGTCGACGAACTCGTGTGCCGACCGTTTGGCCGCGCTGAGCCGGTCCGGTCGGACGTCGTTGGCCAGCATCGAGGTGGAAACATCCACCGCCACCATCACCGTGGCCCGCTCCCGGGGCACCCGGACCTCGTCCATCGGCCGGGCGAACCCGGCCACCAGCAGCGCCAGCATCGCCAGGAACAGGCCGGCCGGCAGATGCCGACGCCAGGCCGGACGCTGCGGTGCCACCCGGTCCAGCAGCCGCAGGTTGGTGAACCGGACCGCGTACCGGGCACCGCGCCGTTGCATCAGCAGGTAACCGCCGGCCAGCGCGAGAACCGCGGCGAGCAGCCACAGCCGCTCCGGGGACTGCCAGGTCATCAGAGTCCTCCTGCCGGTACCGGGGCGGAACGGGCCGGTGGGCAGCCGGCCAGTTGCCGTTGGCGGTGCACGTGCCGGACGATGTCGGCCACCCAGTCCCGGTCGGTGCGCAGCGCCAGATGGGCCGCGCCGGCCCGGCGGATCGCCCCGGCCACCTGGCAACGCTGTTCGGCGGCGGCCTCGGCGTACCGGCGCCGCAGGTCCTGGCTGGCGGTGCTGATCTCCCGGCGGCGGCCGGTCTCCGGGTCCTCGACGGTGATCACCCCGACGTCGGGCAGGTCGAGTTCCCGGGGGTCGGTCACCTCGATCGCCAGCGCCTGATGCCCGGCGGCGAGCCGGCGCAGCGGCCGTTCCCAGTCCGGCCGGCCGGCCGGGTCATCCGGCAGTCCGTCGAGGAAGTCGGAGACCACCACCGTCAACCCGCGCCGGGTGGCCGCCCGCCGGATCCCGTCGATCCCGTCGGCCAGCGGCGGCGGCGCGTCCCGGCCGGACCCGCCAGCCGGTACCCGGGGCGCCGCGAGCAGCGCACGGAGCAGATGCAGCAGATGGTCCCGGCCGGTCCGGGCCGGAAACCGGCGAACGCCGTCCGCCCCGATCAACTGCGCCCCGACCGCGTTGCCGGTGCCGGCGGTCAGGAAGCCGACCGCGGCGACCGCCGCCACCGCCAGTTCCCGCTTCTCCAGCTCGCCGGTGCCGAAGTCCATGCTGGCCGTCCCGTCGACCAGCAGCCAGCAGGTCAGCTCCCGGTCGGCGTCGACCTCGCGGACGTGCGGCACGGTGGTCCGGGCGGTGACCGCCCAGTCCATCCGGCGTACCTCGTCCTCACCGGGCCGGTACTCCCGGCTGCCGGCGGGTTCGCTGCCGGCGCCGGGCAGCAGACCCAGGTGCTGACCGTGCAGCAGGCCGTCGAGCCGCCGGATGACGGTCAGCTCCAGCCGGCGCAGCGTCTCCGGTGGGGTGAGCTCCGGCAGGGTGGCCGGGCCGAGCGGGCCGTCGCCGGTCACGCGACAGCCGCCAGTCCGGGTCGCTGGTCGTGGGCCGGCGCGATCCGCGGCGGCGGGACCACCTGGATCAGCCGGCGGACGATCGACCCGGCGTCGACGCCGTCCGCGACCGCGTCGAAGGAGAGCACCAGCCGGTGGGCGAGCACGTCGGTGGCGAGTTCCCGGACGTCCTCGGGCAGCACGTAGTCGCGGCCGCGCAGCAACGCCAAGCCCCGGGCGGCGGCGACCAGGCCGAGGGTGGCGCGCGGGCTGGCACCGTACGCCAGCAGCCCGGTCAGCTCCGGCAGCCCGAACAGTTGCGGGCGGCGGGTGGCCAGCACCAGCCGGACGATGTACTCGGCGAGCGCGTGGTGGACGAACACCTCCCGGGCCTGCTGCTGCATGGCGCACAGGGTGGTCGCGTCCAGCACCTGGCGGGGCTGCGGGCGGTCCACCCCCATCCGGTAGAGGATGCCGAGCTCCTCCTCGTCGGTCGGGTAGTCGACCACGACCTTCATCAGGAACCGGTCCCGTTGCGCCTCCGGAAGCTGGTAGACCCCCTCGGACTCAATCGGGTTCTGGGTGGCCAGCACCAGGAACGGGTCCGGCACCGGGTAGCTGCGGCCGCCGATCGAGACCTGCCGCTCGGCCATCGCCTCGAGCAGCGCCGACTGCACCTTGGCCGGCGCCCGGTTGATCTCGTCGGCGAGCACCAGGTTGGCCATCACCGGTCCGAGCTCGATGTCGAACGACTCGGTCGACGCCCGGTAGATCCGGGTACCGACGATGTCGGACGGCACCAGATCGGGGGTGAACTGGATCCGGGAGAAGCTGCCGCCGACGGCGACCGCGAGGGTCTGCGCCGCGAGGGTCTTGGCGATCCCCGGTACGCCCTCCAGCAGACAGTGTCCGTTGGCGAGCAACGCGGTGAGCAGCCGCTCGACCAGCCGGTCCTGCCCTACGATCACCCGTTTGACCTCGAACAGCGCCTGCTCCAGCGCGGCCGCGGCCGGAGCGGCGTCGGCTGGCTGTTCCGTACTGACTTGTGGCTCGGTCGTCGTCATCGCACCGTCCTTGACGCTGGTCGCCAATCGCCGGTCGGCCCCGACGGTGCGGGGCCACTGCGGCGCCGGCCGAGGGGTGCCCCGGATCGGGCCGTTCTAACGCCGGGATCCGCCGCCGACCGGATGATTGACCGGCCGGGGTGGTACCACCGACACCGAACCGGGGTGACAGGTCCGACATCGGACACACCGGATACCGTTTCGGCGTGACCGCGCCGCAGACCAGCCCCACCCCGCAACCCCCGGCCAGCCCCCGGCGTCGCCCGGGCGGTTGGCTGGTGTGGCCGCTGGTGCTGCCGGGGCTGCTCTGGGCGATGCTGCGGCTGGCCGGCTGGGAGTACGGCCCGCTGGTGCAGCTGCTCGCGTTCACCCCGTACGTGGCGGCGTGGACGGTTGTCCCGCTGGCGGTGGCGGTCTGGTCCCGGCGGTGGTGGGCCAGCGGCGCCGCGCTGCTGGCGGTGCTGCTGCTCGCCGTCGCGGTGCTGCCCCGGGCGGTGCCGGACGGCGGCCGGACCGCGAGCGCCACCGACGGGTTCACGGTCCGGGTCGCCACGGCGAACCTGCTGGCCGGGGCGGCGGACCTGACGGTGCTGATGGAGTTGCTGCGCCGGGAGCGGGTGGACGTGCTGGCAATGCAGGAGTTCACTCCGGCGGCCGAGGCCGAGCTGGACCGGCTCGGCGTCGGCGACCTGTTGCCGTACCGCCGGACCGATCCGGAGGTGGGGACCACCGGATCGGCGGTCTACGCGCGCTGGCCGGTCACCGACGACGGGGTACGGCGTAACATGGGCGGCTTCGCTCAGTCGTACGGCACGGTCCGCCCGCCGGGCAGCGGGCCGGTGCGGGTCGAATCGGCGCACCCGATGGCGCCGTTCGCGCTGCACACCCTGTCGTCGTGGCGGGCCGACCTGGCCGGGCAGCCCCGCCCCGACCCGCAGGGCCCGCCGCGAATCCTCGCCGGCGACTTCAACGCCACCCTGGACCACGCGGCGCTGCGCCGGCTGATCGCGGCCGGCTACGTCGACGCCGCCGACGCGACCGGCGACGGGCTGGTCGGCACCTGGGGGCCGTACAGCGGTAGCCCGATCCCGCCGGTGACGCTGGACCGGGTGCTGGTGGACGACCGGATCGGGGTGCGGTCGGTGACCGTGCACCGGGTGCCCGGCAGCGACCACCGGATGGTCGTCGCCGGGCTGGTGCTGCCGGCCACCTGACCCGCACCGCCTGCCCGGGGCCAGGGCGGGTCACCGGTGGCCCCGGGCCGGGCAGGTCAGGTCAGGTCAGACACCGATGGTGGTCCGGCCGCGGGCCAGCCCGTAGGTGAGCGCGTCGACCAGGGCGTGCCAGCTGGCCTCGACCACGTTCTCGTGCACCCCGACGGTAGTCCAGTCCCGGGCGTTGCCGTCGACCGTCTCCACCAGCACCCGGGTGATCGCCCCGGTGCCCTGGCTGCCTTCCAGGATCCGCACCTTGTAGTCGGCCAATCGGAAGTCGGCCAGGTCCGGGTAGTGGCTGCGCAGCGCCACCCGCAACGCCTCGTCGAGGGCGTTGACCGGGCCGTTGCCCTCGGCGGTGGCGATCACCCGCTCGCCGCGTACCCGGACCTTGACGGTGGCCTCGGAGACCACCGCGCCGTCCTCGCGGTGCTCCACCAGCACCCGGTAGGACTCCAGAGCGAACGGCCGGGTGGTGACGGCACCGGTGTCGGCCGCCAACTCGGAGCGGACCAGCAGCTCGAACGAGGCGTCGGCGGCTTCGAAGGACCAGCCGCCGGCCTCCAGCTCCTTGACCCGCTTGGTGACCCGGGACAGCGCGTCCGGATGGCCGGCCAGGTCGACACCGAGTTCACGGCTCTTCAACTCGATGCTGGCCCGGCCGGCCATCTCGGTCACCAGGATCCGCATGTCGTTGCCGACGACCGACGGGTCGACGTGGTTGTACAGCAACGGATCCACTTTGATCGCACTCGCGTGCAGCCCCGCCTTGTGGGCGAAGGCGGCGGCCCCGACGTAGGCCTGGTGGGTGTCGGGGGCGATGTTGGCGATCTCGGCGATGGCGTGCGAGACGCGCACCATCTGTTCCAGGCAGCCGTCCGGTAGGACCGGCAGCCCGAGCTTGAGTTGCAGGTTGGCGACGACGGCGAACAGGTCGGCGTTGCCGGGGCGTTCGCCGTAGCCGTTGGCGGTGCCCTGGAAGTGCCGGACGCCGGCCTCGACGGCGGCGATGGTGTTGGCCACCGCGCAGGAGGTGTCGTTCTGGCAGTGGATGCCGAGCCGGTCGGCGCTCAGCCCGGTCCGGTCGACCAGGTCGGCGATCGCCGCGCCGATCTGCGACGGCAGCATCCCGCCGTTGGTGTCGCACATCACCACGATCTCGGCGCCGGCAGCGGCCGCCGCGCTGACCACCGAGGCGGTGTACGCCGGGTCGTGCCGGAAGCCGTCGAAGAAGTGCTCGCAGTCGAGGAAGACCCGCCGGCCCTCGGCGACGAAGTGCGCGACCGTGTCGGTGACCATCGCCAGGTTCTCCGCGCCGGTGGTGCGCAACGCCCGCTCGACGTGCCGGATGTCGGACTTGGCGACCAGGCAGACCGCTGGCGTCTCGGCGTCCAGCAGGGCCCGGACCTGCGGGTCGTCGGCGACCTTGACGCCGGCCTTGCGGGTGGCACCGAACGCGACGAGTACGGCGTGCCGCAGGTCGAGTTCGGTGCGGGCTCTGCGGAAGAACTCGGTGTCCTTCGGCATCGCACCGGGCCAGCCGCCCTCGATGAAGCCGACGCCGAAGTCGTCCAGCAGCCGCGCGACGGCGAGTTTGTCGACCACCGAGTAGCTGATGCCCTCACGCTGCGCACCGTCGCGCAGAGTCGTGTCATAGACCTGGAAAGTCATCTCGATCCTTTCGACGGACGTCCCGTACCACCCGCTGCTCGCGCCGGGCCGTCCTCACCCGCTCGTCCGGCCGACCTCGTAAGGCCAACAAAAAGACCCCCCGCGGATGCGGGAGGTCTGCGCGCTCGGCGGACGGTTGCCGGGGCGCGCTAGCTGCCAATAATGAGTACGAGGTAAGTCACGCAGGGTACTTTGCCACCGACTGCACCCGGACCGGTAGTCGAATCCACATCGCGGGACAGTAGGACCGTCCGAGGTCAGGTGTACCGATCGAGCGCCATGGGTATTCCTGGGATGACGACGCAGTCAGTTCCGCCGAGCGAAGGAGTGACCTCCGATGGACAGGCTCGATCCGCAACACACCGCGCTGACGGGGCCGGCCGGTGGCCAGGGTGACGTCGTGGGCGGCACCCCGGCCGGCACGTTCGACCCGTGGCGCTACCGCGACGACGCGGGGATCGACGGCGCCAACCTGGCCGGCTACCACGTCGAGGCGACCGACGGCGGCATCGGCAAAATCGACTCCGCCACCGAAGAAGTGGACGGCAGCCATCTGGTGGTCGACACCGGGCCGTGGATCTTCGGCCGGAAGGTGATGCTGCCGGCCGGGGTGGTCAACCGCGTCGACCACGACGCGCAGAAGGTCTACGTCGACCGCGACAAGGGTCAGATTAAGGACGCCCCCGAGTACGACGGGACCAGTGCGACGGATCCGGCGTACCGCGACAAGCTGAGCGCCTACTACGGCGGTGCCACCGGCACCCCGGTCCCGCCAATGGCACCGGGCCGGATCATCTGACCCGGTGACGACCCACCCGGTGCGGGTGGCCGGTGCCACGTGGCGCCGGCCACCCGCACCGTTTACCGGTGTCGGCCCGGCTGGCTACCGTAGAACTCATGACTGCCGCCGCCACCCGCTCGCTGGCCTTCGCGACCATGTTCAACTTCCGCGACATCGGGGGCTACCCGGGGCTCGACGGGCGTACCGTCCGCTGGCAGCGGATCTACCGGGCCGACTCGCCGCACCGGCTCGACGCCGACGACGCGGCGGCGTTCGACGCGCTCGGCGTACGGACCGTGATCGACCTGCGCCGGCCGCACGAGGTGCAGACGTACGGACGGATCCCGCCGGCGGACGGCTTCGAGTACCACAACATCCATCTGCGGCACCAGGACTGGGGCGAGATCCCCTACCAGCCGGAGCAGGGTGCCGCCCGCTACCTGACCGACCGCTACCACGATCTGACCGAGCAGGCCGCGGACGGTTTCGTCGCGGCGATCTCACTGCTGGCCGAGGCGCGGACCGCACCGGCGGTGGTGCACTGCATGGCCGGCAAGGACCGCACCGGGCTGGTCTGCGCGATGACGCTGTCCCTGCTCGGAGTCCGGGACTCGGTGATCGCCGAGGACTACGCGTTGAGCAACGCCGGCAGCGAACGGCTGCTCGCCTGGCTGCGCACCCAGGCCGGCAACGACCATCTGGTGCCGGTGCCGTTCTTCTCCTGCCCGGCCGAGGCGATGCAGACGTTCCTCACCGAGCTGCGGCAGCGGCACGGCTCGGTCGAGGGTTACCTGCGCACCGCCGGGCTGTCCGCAGACCGGATCACCGAGCTGCGCGCCCATCTGTTGACGCAGTGACCTGGGCCGAGTCGACGCGGTGACCCGGGCCGGGCCCGGGTTACCGCGTCACGGCACTGGTCAGAACACCCGGTGCACCCAGCCGTCCGGGTCGGCGCCCCGGCCCCGCTGCAGGTCCACCAGGCTCTGCCGCAGCGCCATGGTGACCTCCCCGGGCCCACCGTCGGCGACGGTGAACTCGCCGTCGGCCGAGCGGACCCGACCGATCGGTGTGATCACCGCGGCGGTGCCGCAGGCGAACGCCTCACGCAGTCGGCCGCTGGCCGCGTCGGCCTGCCACTGGGCCAGGCTGAGAGGCTGTTCCACGACCTGGTGACCGGCCCGCCGGGCCAGGGTGATCACCGACTCGCGGGTGATGCCCGGCAGGATCGCGCCGGTCAGCGGCGGGGTGACCAACGAACCGTCGTCGTAGACGAAGAAGACGTTCATACCGCCGAGTTCGTCGACGTACTGCCGGTGCACCGCGTCGAGGAAGACCACCTGGTCGCAGCCGTGCTCGATCGCCTCCGCCTGGGCCACCAGTGAGGCGGCGTAGTTACCCCCGCACTTCGCGGCTCCGGTGCCACCCGGCGCGGCCCGGGTGTAGACCGACGACGCCCAGACCGTCACCGGTTTGACCCCACCGGAGAAGTAGGAGCCGACTGGTGAGGCGATCACCGCGTAGAGGTACTCGCGGGCCGGCCGGACACCGAGGAAGACCTCACTGGCGAACATGAACGGTCGCAGGTAGAGGCTGCCGTCGTCGCCGGCCGGAATCCACTGTCGATCGATTGTGATCAGGTGCCGCAACGAGTTGAGGAAGACCTGCTCCGGCAGGGCTGGCATGGCCATCCGGGCACCGGAGGCAATGAACCTCGCCGCGTTGGCGTCCGGCCGGAACAGGGTCACTCCCCCATCCGCCGCGTGATAGGCCTTCAGTCCTTCGAAGATCTCCTGGGCGTAGTGCAGCACCGCGGTCGCCGGATCCATCGGGATGGGCGCCCGTGGCTCCACCCGGGCGTCGTACCAGCCCTTGCCCTCGGCGTACCGGACGGTGACCATGTGGTCGGTGAAGATCTGACCGAACCCGGGATTGGCCAGCAGCGCGGCGCGTTCCGCGTCGGCTACCGGGTGTGGATTCGGACGGATCTCGAATTCGAGTTTGTCACCGCCGATCATCGGGCTGACCTCCATGGCGAGAAAGCGACGAAGCTGTGTGTCATGCAACTTACCCCGAACGTTCGTTCAGCGGGAACCGGCGCGGCGGCCGGTAAGTCCGCCACCTGGTGATTGGCCGTCGGCAGGGGTACCCACGGCGAAGGTACGGTCGGTACGGCACCGGAGACGGAATCGAGCTGCGCAGCTTTGCGTAGTCAACGGTGCCGAACCGGACTGACCGCTTGGCGGTGACGGGCGCGGACCTGATCCGTCCGACACCCGTGGCGTGGGCGGACGCCGGTCGGCGCGCGGTGCGGCCCCGGCAAGGGTCGACCGGCGCGGTACGCGGGTCGATCGGTTGGGCTCAGCCCACGGCGTGGGCGGCCAGCCGGTCGCCGATCTCGGCGGTACGCAGCGCGGCTCCCGGAGCGCGGGAGGCCAGCTCGGCTGCGACCGCCCTGGCTACTCGCTCGGCCGACTCCGGGTGGCCGAGGTGGTCCAGCAGCAGCGACGCGGAGAGCACGGCGGCCACCGGGTCCGCGACGCCCTTGCCAGCGATGTCCGGCGCGGAGCCGTGTACCGGTTCGAACATCGACGGGTAGCGGCGTTCCGGGTTGATGCAGCCGCTGGCCGCCAGCCCGATGCCGCCGGTAACCGCAGCGGCGATGTCGGTCAGGATGTCACCGAACAAATTGTCGGTGACCACCACGTCGTACCGCTGGGGCTGGGTGACCATGAACATGGCCGCGGCGTCGACGTGCTGGTACTCGGTCTCGATGTCCGGGAAGTCGGCCTTGACGGCGGCGAAGGTCCGCGACCACAGCGACCCGGCGTGGGTCAGCACGTTGGTCTTGTGCACCAGGGTGACCTTGCGCCGCTCCCGGCGGGCAGCGCGGGTGAAGGCGTCCCGGATCACCCGCTCCACCCCGTGCCGGGTGTTGAGGCTCTCCTCGGTGGCGACCTCGGCGGGGGTGTCGCGGTGCATCGTGCCACCGGCGCCGGTGTAGAGGCCCTCGGTGCCCTCGCGGACCACGACGAAGTCGATCTCGCCCGGCTTGACGCCGCCGAGCGGACTCGCCGTGCCGGGCCAGAGCCGGGACGGCCGCAGGTTGACGTACTGGTCGAAGGCGAACCGCAGCTTGAGCAGCAGGCCGCGCTCCAGCACCCCGGGCGGGACGCTGGGGTCACCGACCGCGCCGAGCAGGATGGCGTCGTGATCGGCGAGTTCGTCCAGCACCGAGTCGGGCAGCACCTCGCTGGTGCGGTGGTAGCGGGCGGCACCGAGGTCGTACTCGGTCGCCTCGACGCCGGGCAGCACCGCGTCGATGACCTTCCGGGCCTGCGCGGTCACCTCGGATCCGATGCCGTCGCCGGCCACGACCGCGATCCGCGCCATCGCCACGTCAACTCCCTCGTCTGCTCCGTCGACCGCCTAGCGAACGTTAAGCGATCATCCCGGAAATCGGTACGTCGGTCCCAGAATACGGACTCACCCGCTGGAACCCGGGACCGGCTTACCCGCTGGAACACGGGTGGCGGCCAGCTGGCCGCAGCGCCCCGCGCCGCCCAGGAAGCACACAGCCGGGCTTAACACCATACTTACCTCAAACGGCTACTGTAGGTGAAGATCGGATCCGGGCACCGGCGGAGGAGGATCGACGATGCTGGCGTACCGCGCCGCCCAGCCGGAACCGCCCGATCTGCGGATCGGTCCGACGCCAGGAGCCGGCACCCCGACCGGGTCGTCCGGCACCGCCGCGTCGCCGGCCGACGACAGCCGCCCGGCCGGCCAGCTGGTCGCCCGGCACACCGTCGCCACGTCCACCACCGACTACCAGCTCGTTCTGGTAGGCAGCGAACGGATCGGCCGGCGTGGGCTGAGCGAGGCGATCGGCGACGCGGTCGCGGAGCTGCGGGCGATCGACGTGACGTACAGTCCGCTGCGGCCGAACAGCCTGGTCTCGCTGCTGCGCCGGGGTGAGGTCGCGGCCGAGGTCTACCCGCCGCTGGCCGACATCGTGCACCGGTGCGAGGCGATGCGGGTGGCCACCGAGGGCTGGTTCGACCCGTGGGCGGTGCCCGGTGGGTTCGACCCGGCCGGCATGATCAAGGGCTGGGCCATCGAGCGGGCCGCTGGTCGGTTGCGCGCCGCCGGGATCACCGACTACGCCGTGGTCAGCGGTGGTGATCTGGTGGCACGCGGACGCGCCCCGCACGGCGGACCGTGGCGGATCGCCCTGCAGCAGCCGCTGCCCGCAGACACCGGCGACGGCCCAGCCGGCACCACGCCGGGCAGCCAGCCGACCACCGTGACCATGATGGACGGAGCGATCGGGACCAGTGGACTGACCGTCGGCAGCCGAAAGGTCGTCAACCCGCACACCGGGGCCGTAGTGGAGCGGGACAGCGCCGCCATGGTGCTCGGCGCGGACCTCGCGGTGGCCGACGGCTACGCGACCGCGCTGTTCGCCGCCGGGCCCGCCGGCCGCGACTGGTTTCCTACAGTGGACGGCTACCACGTGCTGAATCTGGTCGGCGGAAGAAGGTCGGCCCCTGGCGCGGCCCACCCCCGTGATCTCGGCAAATGACCACGGGAGCGGGCCGGCGACACGTGCGCTCAGCTCGCGCACCGGGGGTGCAGTCACCCGAGAGACCACGGCCCGGCCGGAACGTCACCCGAAGACGCGACCGGCGCCGGAGCAACTCCTGAGCAACCGCACCGCCACGCTATCGATTCCGCACAACCGGGCGCAAGGTTCCAATTCCTCTGACATTGCTTGTCGGCCACGGCACTGGGTGGAACGATCCCCCTGATGGATGGCACGCTGTGCGGCGTGACATTCGATCTAGTCGTATGGGCGTTGGACGATCAGTCCACCTCGGCGGACGTACACGCCGCACACGAACTGTGCCGGCAGGGTGAGCACGCCGACGGTGCGACCGACCGCCGGATCACGTCCTTCCACGCCGCGCTGACCGCCAGCTACCCGGATCAAGGTGCCGCCTCCACCACAGAAGACTGCCCCTGGGCAAAGGTCCCATTACATACCGCAACCGACCACGTCGAGATGAACCTGCGTCAGACCTGCGCCGACGAGGTGCTGCTCACCATCGAACGGCTGGCTCAGGAACACAATCTGCTGCTGCTCGATCCGCAGGACGGCTCGGTCTATCCGCCGCCGGCCAGCGCGTCGACCCGCTGAGCGGGCGGCGGTTCGGGGACGCGGGTCCCCGAACCGCCGAAGCCGGACGACACGTCCGGCAGGTCACTCCTCGCGCAGATCCACCGCGCTGGCCGCGGTCGCCCCGATCGAGCTGGCGGCATTGTGCAGCGACTCCGCGCCGACAGCGGAGTCGACGGTGAGGGTCATCAGCGCCTCGCCACCGACGGACCGCCGGGCCACCTGCATGGCGGCGATGTTGACACTGGACTCACCGAGGATCGAGCCGATGGTCCCGACCACGCCCGGCCGGTCGGCGTACCGGAAGAAGAGCAGGATGCCCTCGGCGGACAGCTCGAGGTCGAAGCCGTCGACCTCGGTCAGCCGGACCACGTCCCGGCCGGCGGACTGCACCACGGTGCCGGAGACACTTGCCGTACCGCCGTCGGGCAGCACGCCCCGGACGGTGACCAGGTTGGGCTGGTCGGCGGTGTCCGGGTGAGTGACCAGCTCCACCTCGACGCCCCGGTCGGCGGCCAGGTGCGGCGCGTTGACGTAGGTGACCTGTTCCTCGACCACCGAGCTGAACAGCCCCTTGGTCGCGGCCAGCTTGAGCACCGACACCTCGTTGCCGACGACCTCGCCGCGTACCTCGACGGTGACGCTGGCCGCGACCACCCCGGCCACCGCGGTGAACACCTTGCCCAGCTTCTCGGCCAGCGGCAGCAGCGGCCGGACGTCCTCGGCGACCACCCCGCCGGCCTGCACATTCACCGCGTCGGGGACGAATTCGCCCTGCAGCGCGAGCTTGACGCTGCGGGCCACCGCCAGACCCGCCTTGTCCTGCGCCTCGGCGGTAGAGGCGCCCAGGTGCGGGGTGGCGACCACGTTGTCGAAGGCGAACAGCGGCGAGGAGGTGCACGGCTCCTTCGCGTACACGTCGACGCCGGCACCACCGACCCGGCCCTCGGCCAACGCGTCGGCCAGCGCCTGCTCGTCGACGAGGCCGCCCCGGGCGGCGTTGACGATCCGGACCCCGGGCTTGACGATCGCCAGCTCCTTTTCGCCGATCAGGCCGAGCGTCTCCGGGGTCTTCGGCAGGTGGATCGAGATGAAGTCGCTCTCCCGGAGCAGCTCCTCCAGTCCGACCAGGCGAACCCCGAGCTGGGCCGCGCGGGCCGGCTGGATGTACGGGTCGTACGCGATCAGCCGGGTACCGAACGCGGCGATCCGCTGCGCGAACAGCACGCCGATGCGGCCGAGCCCGACCACGCCGATGGTCTTGCCCTGCAGCTCCACGCCGGTGTACTTGGACCGCTTCCACTCGCCGGCCTTGAGCGCGGCGCTGGCGCTGGCGGTGTTGCGGGCCACCGCGAGCAGCAGGGCGATCGCCTGCTCGGCCGCGGAGACGATGTTGGAGGTGGGTGCGTTCACCACCATGACGCCTCGGGCGGTGGCGGCCGGTACCTCGACGTTGTCCAGGCCGACACCGGCGCGGGCGACCACCTTCAGCTGGGGCGCGGCGGCCAACGCCTCGGCGTCGATCTGGGTGGCGCTGCGCACGATCACCGCGTGGGCGTCGGCGAGCGCGGCGAGCAGGGCGGGACGGTCCGTGCCGTCGACGTGGCGGACATCGAAGTCATGAGCGAGTACGTCGATTGCGGCGGGCGCGAGCTCTTCAGCGATCAGTACGACAGGATTCATTGGTCCTCAAAGTCGTCCGGGACGGGTATCTGCGGCGGTGGGGCGCCGCTCTGCGCCCTACGCTCCCCCGCCCGGGTGTCGCGCCGGCACGGAGGCGGCCTACCCGCGATCGTAGGCGCAGCCGTGGACGGCGCGGCTCGGGGCCGGGGGTGAGGGCCCTCACAAATCAGACCTAACACCCGCCCCGGCCAACCGACGCCGTACTCCGACTGCCGCCGCCGGACCGTCAGCCGGCCGGTGCCGGACTGACCGGATGACGGGGGATCCGACTACGGACGATGCCGCCGTCACCGATCTGCCGGAACGTGCCGGCCTCCGCCTCCAGGGTGTCGTAGAGCAGGTCGAAGGCGAGCGAACCGACCGGCGGATAGACCCGTTCGCGGGGCGGCTCGGCCCCCGGCGACAACGCCCCCTGGTCGATCATGAACTCGAGGATCGCCTCGCGGACCGCCGGCAGGCACACCGGGGAGTGGTACAGCACGTTGAGCGCCTGCATCCGCATGCCCTGGACGTGCTCCTCGCCCTTGTTGTCGTGGAAGTGCGGATTGCGGGTCTCCACCTGCAGCACCGGCACCGAATGCGCCATCACCTCGGGGCTGTCGGTGTCCAGGATGCCGCCGAAGCGCTCGAACAGGTCGACGTACTCGTACGGCTCGACCGCGAAACCGCCGGCCAGCCGCAGCCGCAGGCCGAGGTCGAGGCTGAGAGCGTGTTCGCCGGCGTTGCCGGTGGCGATCACCTCGGTGCCGAAGCCGGAGTACTCGGCGATCAGCCGGTTCAGGAACCCGTTGGTGATCTCCGAACTGCGGCCCCGGCGACTGAAGAACAGTCGGCCGTCGCGCAGCTTGGGCTTGGAGTGCCAGGAGATCCGGACCATCGGATACGGGCTGTCGGCCAGGTGCAGGCCAGCGGCGTACACCTTGCAGTATTCGTGGACCGCGCCGGGGACGTAGTTGTCGGCGTCCACGTAGCCGACATACCGGCGCCCGGTGAGCGCGGCGACCGCCATGCCGATCAGCATGGCCTCACCCTTGCCGGTACGGATCAACCCGCTCTCGTCGATCAACTCCGGCATGCCAGCGGCTTTCATCGCCGCGGCCAGCCCTGGATCCCGTTGATGCACGGTGATCGCCGGTCGGTCCGCCGACCGGCAGAACTGCTCGACGGTATGGGCCTCGATTTCATAACGGTCCACCGGCTGCCGGCCGCTGTTCGAGACAAGCACGATCAGACAGTCGTGCGGAATACCAGAGAGCACTCCTTCAATCACCCTGCGTGTTTCATTCATGCAGGGTATGACCACCACCATGTCCCGCTCGACGGCCCGGATATCCTCCTGGGAGACCAGCCCACGGCCCCGGTCACCGGCGACATCCCCCGAGTCCAGCTCGATGACACGCTGAAGCTCATGGATGCGAACGGCCCCGAAGCGCTCCGTGCGGTGCGATTGCTCCAGACGCATGCGGGGCACATTACCCGAGGCGGCCATTAACTACCTGTAACCGTAGGTCAATTATCGGCGCCGGAAACCTGGTACCCGAAACCGACCCCAACCCGCAATCTTTCGGTAACGAAACCCGCCCCGAGATAGGCACAGAGCCCACCACTGATCACTGTCGGTGATGGGCTCTGTCCGGCGTCAGGCGGTCTCGGTGATCGGCCGGTCGACCCAGCTCATCATGCCGCGCAGCTTCCGCCCGGTCTCCTCGATCGGGTGCGCGGCGCCCTCGGCCCGCCACTTGGCGAAGTTCGGCCGGCCCGCGTCATCCTCGGCGATCCACTCCCGGGCGAACTCCCCGGACTGCACCTCGGCGAGGATCTTGCGCATCTCCTCCTTGACCCGGGCGTCGACCACCCGTGGGCCACGGGAGTAGTCGCCGTACTCGGCGGTGTCCGACACGCTGTAGCGCATCCGGGCGATGCCACCCTCGTACATCAGGTCCACGATCAGCTTGAGCTCGTGCAGGCACTCGAAGTAGGCGATCTCCGGCGCGTAGCCGGCTTCGGTCAGCACCTCGAACCCGGTCTGCACCAGCGCCGACGCGCCACCGCAGAGCACCGCCTGCTCACCGAACAGGTCGGTCTCGGTCTCCTCCTTGAAGGTGGTCTTGATCACGCCGGCCCGGGTGCCGCCGATCGCCTTGGCGTACGCCAGGGCGAGGCCGAAGCCACCACCGCTGGCGTCCTGCTCGACCGCGACCAGGCAGGGCACGCCCTTGCCGTCGACGTACTGCCGACGGACCAGGTGCCCGGGGCCCTTCGGCGCCACCATCGCCACGTCCACGTCGGCCGGCGGGGTGATGAACCCGTACCGGATGTTCAGCCCGTGGCCGAAGAAGAGCGCCTTGCCGGCGGTCAGGTTCGGCGCGATCGCCTCGGCGTAGAGCGAGCGCTGCGCGGTGTCCGGGGCCAGCACCATGATCACGTCGGCCCACGCCGACGCCTCGGCCGGACCGAGCACCCGCAGCCCCTGCTCCTGTGCCTTGGCCCGGCTCTTGGAACCCTCCGGCAGGCCGATCACGACGTCGACACCCGAGTCGCGCAGCGACAACGCGTGGGCGTGGCCCTGGCTGCCGTACCCCAGCACGGCGACCTTGCGCCCCTGGATGACGGCCAGGTCGGCGTCGTCGTCGTAGAACACCTCAGCGGTCATGACTTCCCTCTCGTGTGCCCGGCCACGGTGGCCGGCTTCTCCTCGGGCGGCAGCTGCCTGCCGCAGGTCATCAGGCCGGCAGCCGATGCCGCCGGCCAGCGGGTCAGGCGGCGCGCAGGGCCGGCCCGGTGGTGATCGACCGGGAGCCGCGCCCGATCGCGACCAGACCGGACTGCACCATCTCCTTGATGCCGAACGGTTCGAGATCGCGCAGCAACGCGTCCAGCTTGTCGGACGTGCCGGTGGCCTCGACGGTGAGGGTGTCCGGTGCGACGTCCACCACCCGGGCACGGAACAGGTTCACCGTCTCCAGCACCTGCGACCGCATCGCGCGGTCCGCGCGGACCTTGACCAGCAGCAACTGGCGGGCGACCGACACCGCCGGGTCGAGTTCCACGATCTTCAGTACGTTGACCAGCTTGTTCAGCTGCTTGGTCACCTGCTCCAGCGGCGACGAGTCGGCGTCGACGACGATGGTGACCCGGGAGACCTCGGGGTTCTCCGTCTCGCCGACCGCCAGTGAGTCGATGTTGAACCCGCGCCGGGAGAACAGGCCGGACACCCGGGCCAGCACCCCGGGCTTGTTCTCCACCAGCACGGAGAGCGTGTGCTTGGTCATTTCTTCCTCGTCATCATCGGATTGGCCGGGTCGTGACAGGCCGCCCTCGTCACAGGTCGTCCTCGTCGAAGGTGGGCCGGACGTCCCGGGCGAACATGATCTCATCGTTGCTGGTACCGGCGGCGACCATCGGCCAGACCATGGCGTCCTTGCCGACCACGAAGTCGATCACGACCGGAACGTCGTTGATCTCCATTGCGGCGGCAATGGTCTTGTCCACGTCCGCGGCGTTCTCACAGCGCAGCCCGACACAGCCGAGCGCCTCGGCCAGCTTGACGAAATCCGGGATGCGGTGCTTGTGGGTGCCCAGGTCGGTGTTGGAGTAGCGCTCGCCGTAGAACAGCGTCTGCCACTGCCGGACCATGCCCAGGTTGCCGTTGTTGATCAGCGCCACCTTGACCGGGATGCCCTCCAGAGCACAGGTGGCCAGCTCCTGGTTGGTCATCTGGAAGCAGCCGTCGCCGTCGACCGCCCAGACCACGGTCTCCGGCCGGCCGACCTTGGCGCCCATCGCGGCCGGGACCGCGTACCCCATGGTGCCCAGGCCGCCGGAGTTGAGCCAGGTGTTCGGCTTCTCGTAGGAGATGAACTGGGAGGCCCACATCTGGTGCTGGCCGACGCCGGCAACATAGACGGCGTCCGGTCCAGCCAGCTTGCCGAGCCGCTCGATCACGTACTGCGGGGACAGCGTGCCGTCGTCCGGCTCGTCGTAGCCCAGCGGGTAGCGCGCCCGCAGGTCGTCCAGCTGCGCCCACCAGTCGGTGCGGTCGCCGGCCGGGCCGGCGGAACGCGCCGCCGGGCGGCCGGCGGGGGGGACGGCCCGCTCCGCCGCCGGGTACGCCTCGATCAGCTCGTCGATGACGTGCCGCGCGTCGCCGACGATTGGCACGTCGGCGGTACGGTTCTTGCCGATCTCGGCCGGGTCGATGTCGGCGTGGACCACGGCGGCGCCCGGGGCGAAGGAATCCAGCTTGCCGGTCACCCGGTCGTCGAACCGGGCGCCGAGGGCGACGATCAGGTCCGCCTTCTGCAGCGCGTACACCGCCGCGACGGTGCCGTGCATGCCGGGCATGCCCAGGTGCTGCGGGTGCGAGTCGGGGAACGCGCCCCGGGCCATCAGCGTGGTGACCACCGGGATGCCGGTCAGTTCGGCGAGCCGGCGCAGCCCTTCGGTGGCCTGCGCCTTGAGCACGCCGCCGCCGACGTAGAGCACCGGGCGGCGGGCGCCGGCCATCAGCCGGGCCGCCTCGCGGATCTGCTTGCCGTGCGGGTGCAGGGTGGGCCGGTAGCCGGGCAGGTCCAGCGTCGGCGGCCAGGCGAAGGTGGTCTGCGCCTGCAGCACGTCCTTGGGGATGTCGACCAGCACCGGGCCGGGCCGGCCGGTGGCCGCCAGGTGGAACGCCTCGGCGAGCACCCGGGGGATCTCCTCGCCCGACTGCACCAGGTAGTTGTGCTTGGTGATCGGCAGGGTGATGCCCTGGATGTCGGCTTCCTGAAAGGCGTCGGTGCCGATCGACGGGCGGGCCACCTGACCGGTGATGGCCACGATCGGCACCGAGTCCATGTACGCGTCGGCGATCGGCGTGACCAGGTTGGTGGCGCCCGGACCGGAGGTCGCCATGCACACCCCGACCCGACCGGTGGCCTGGGCGTAGCCGGTCGCGGCGTGCCCGGCGCCCTGCTCGTGGCGGACCAGGATGTGCCGCACCGTCGAGTCGTACAGCGGGTCGTAGGCCGGCAGGATCGCCCCGCCGGGGATGCCGAATACCACGTCGACGCCGAGTGCTTCCAGGGACCGGACCAGGCAACCCGCGCCGGAGACCGGCACCGGCGGGGCCGGCGGCGGGGTCACGGCGTTGGCGAGGGTGGCCGGGGTCGGCGCGGCCGCCGCTGCCGAGTGCGCGCGGTGGGCGAGGGTCTCGGGCGTGGGTCTCGTCATGACGATTCAGGCCTTCAGCTCAGTGGTCTCGTGACATGGGTCTCGGCGGCGTATCCGGCAGATGGGACCGATCGGCCGGAACCGGCAGGGATTTGGCAATAAAAACGGCCCTCGTGCAGATGCACGGGGCCAGCGCACTCTCGATCGGAGAGTGCGCTCAGGTAAGTACTCGAGACGACAGAGTCAGCGACATGGGGCTAAGCCTGACGCATCTCACGCGATGAGTCAACTGATCTCACATCCTGGGCGGGTAGCGGCGCCGCACCGGCGCTGGCCTGCTGATCTTCGCTGGAGCGGCGGCGACCGCCGATTCCATGCCGGTTACCGGACGACGTCGCCGCCGACAGCATCGCCTCCAGATGCTCGGCCGGCACCCCCCACCCGAACAGCGCGCCCTGCCCGAACCGGCAGCCCGCCTCCACCACGACGGCAAGCTCCGCCTGGTTGGTCACGCCCTCGGCGATGACCTCCAGACCCAGCTGGTGCCCGAGCCGCATCACCACGTCGACCATCGGCGCGAACGCCCGCCGATTCGGCAGCGGCGGCGCGACCGGACCCTGCTCGGCCACCAGACTGTGGTCGATCTTGAGAATGTCGATCGGCAGGTTCCGCAGCTGGCCGAGCGACGAATAGCCGGCACCGAAATCGTCCAGGGCGATCCGTACCCCGGTGGCGCGCAGCGCCTTCAGCCGGCGGATCAGCTCCGCGAGATCCCGGGCGACAGCATGTTCGGTGACCTCCAGCACGAGGCGTTGCGACGGCACCCGGTGCCGTCGCAACGCCTCGTCGACCTGCAGCACGTACTCCGGGGCGTGCAGCTCGTGCGGTGACACGTTGACCGACACCCAGACGTCGTGCCCCTCGGCCAGCCAGCGGGACAGCTGCCGGCACGCCTCGTCGAGCACCCAGGCACCCAGCCGGCTGATCATCCCGCACTCCTCGGCCAACGGGATGAACTCGTCCGGTGGCACCTTGCCCAGCTCCGGATGGTGCCACCGGATCAACGCCTCGGCCCCGACCGGCCGTACCGACGGCACCGCCACCACCGGCTGGAAGGCCAGCCGCAGCTCGCCGCGGTCGATAGCGCCACGCATCTCGTGCTCCAGCCGGACCCGGCGACGCTGGGCCTGGTCGTAGGAGACGTCGTAGCGCTCCACCCGGTTCTTGCCCCGCTGCTTCGCCGAGCGCAGCGCCAGGTCCGCGTTGCGCAACAGCGTCGGTACGTCCTGCGCGGTCGAACAGCAGGCCATCCCGATACTCGCCGACACGTAGATCGGCCCCTTGTCATGCGGGTACGGCTCGTCGAGGGCGCGCAGGATCCGAACCGCGACGCGGTGCGCCTGCTCCGGGTCGGACGACGACAGCAGTACGGCGAACTCGTCACCGCCCAGTCGGGCGGCCAAGCCCGCCCCGGCCAGCTCGGCGGCCAGCCGCCGGCCCACCTCGATCAGCACCGCATCGCCGACGTCATGGCCCCGCATGTCGTTGACGGTCTTGAAACCGTCCAGGTCCAGGGTGAGCAGCCCGCCGGGACGTTGACCGGTGACACAGTCGTAGAGCTCACGCAGCAGCGCCCGCCGGTTGGCCAGCCCGGTCAACGGGTCGGTGTGCGCCAGGTTGCGGAAATGGGCCTCGCTGGACGCCAGCCGGGCGGCGTACCGACGCACGTCGAGCAGGGCCAGATACTGCCGGCCGACCAGGATGAAGCCCTCCAGGCTGCCGACCGCCACCGCGACGGTGGTGAACTCGCCGCCGCTGGCCACGTGGTAGAACCCGGCAGCGGCCATCACCACCATCGGGAGGAACACGTAACCGGCCCCGCGCGGCACCAGGCCGGCCGACGCGCTGCCGCCGCACCCCGGCCGTCCCCCACCGAGCCAGACCAGCACCAGCCCGACCGGCAACCCGACGGCACCGGCCAGGACGAGCCCCACACCGTACTGGCAGATGCCCGCCGCCGCAGCGAGGCCGCTGAGCCCGATCAGCACGGCGCCCGCGCCGCCGAGCAGCGAACCGGCCGGATGCCGGCCGCTGTGCAGCGCGGTCATCACCGCCACCCCGATGATCGCGACGACGGTCGCGGTGGCCAGCGCGACCGCCGGGCAGGCGGTCGGGGTGGCCGCGCCCAGCAGCCGGGTCGGTGGGGCGACCAGCACCCAGCCGGTGAACCACAGCGCCGCACCGACCGCCAGGCAGTCGAGCAGGTGACGCGCGGTCGGCGCGGAGCGCCCGGCGGGGCCCGGCAGCCGCAGCAGGCCCCAGATCAGCAGCAGTCCGCCGAACGCACAGCCGACCGCGACGACCGTGGCGAGCAGGCTCCGCTGCGACTGTTGCCGGTCCCACTCGGCGGCCATCGCGACGGCGCCGGCCAGCCCGGTGAGCACACTGAAGGTGGTCAGCCCAGCGCCGACCGCGAGCAGTCGATGGGCCCGGTCGGATGATCCGTCCCGGCGGCGGGCCACGACGAACAATGAGCCAGCGCCCAGCGCAGCAGCCAACCCACTCGCCAGCGCGAGCTCCTGCATGCCCGAGGGGAGGTGCACGGCACAACTCTGCCGGATCGGCGCTGGATAGTGGTGCCGGGGTGCGGGTTTGCCCGCAGAAACATCCCGACACGTGAAACGCGCCACGGCTGGGGCCGCCGGCGCGGCAACCGTGGTGTAACACTTGTCGAATGCCTGAGCTGCGGTCGAGGACCTCCACCCACGGTCGGACGATGGCCGGCGCCCGGGCCCTGTGGCGGGCCACCGGAATGACCGACGACGACTTCGGCAAGCCGATCGTGGCCATCGCCAACAGCTTCACCCAGTTCGTGCCCGGCCACGTACATTTGAAGGACCTCGGCGGGCTGGTCGCCGACGCGGTCGCCGACGCCGGCGGGGTGGGGCGCGAGTTCAACACCATCGCCGTCGACGACGGCATCGCCATGGGCCACGGCGGCATGCTCTACTCGCTGCCCAGCCGGGAGCTGATCGCCGACGCCGTCGAGTACATGGTCAACGCGCACTGCGCCGACGCGCTGGTCTGCATCTCGAACTGCGACAAGATCACCCCGGGGATGCTGCTCGCCGCGCTGCGGCTGAACATCCCGACCGTGTTCGTCTCCGGCGGCCCGATGGAGGCCGGCAAGACCGTCGCCGTCGAGGGCGTCGTGCACGCCAAGCTCGACCTGATCGACGCGATGATCGCCGCGTCGAACGACGCCGTCACCGACGCTCAGCTCGACACCATCGAGCGGTCCGCCTGCCCGACCTGCGGCTCCTGCTCGGGCATGTTCACCGCCAACTCGATGAACTGTCTTACCGAGGCCGTCGGGCTGGCGCTGCCGGGCAACGGCTCGGCGCTGGCCACCCACGCCGCCCGCAAGGACCTGTTCGTCGAGGCCGGCCGGACCGTCGTGGAGATCGCCAAGCGGTGGTACGACGGCGACGACGCCTCGGTGCTGCCCCGCGCCGTCGCCAGCCGGGCCGCGTTCGAGAACGCGGTCGCCCTGGACGTGGCGATGGGCGGCTCCACCAACACGGTGCTGCACCTGCTGGCCGCCGCCCGCGAGGCCGAGCTGGACTTCGGCGTCGCCGACATCGACGACATCTCCCGCCGGGTGCCCTGCCTGGCGAAGGTCGCCCCGAACACCCCGAAGTACCACATGGAGGACGTGCACCGGGCCGGCGGCATCCCGGCGATCCTCGGCGAGCTGGACCGGGCCGGCGCGCTGCGCCGCGACGTGCACGCGGTGCACTCGCCGTCGCTGAGCCGTTGGCTGGCCGACTGGGACATCCGGGGCGGTAGCGCCACCGACGAGGCGGTCGAGCTGTTCCACGCCGCCCCCGGCGGGGTGCGCACCACCGAGCCGTTCTCCACCACCAACCGCTGGTCCAGTCTGGACACGGACGCGGCGCAGGGCTGCATCCGCGACGTGGCCCACGCGTACTCCGCCGACGGCGGCCTGGCGATCCTGCACGGCAACCTGGCCCCGCAGGGCGCGGTGGTCAAGACCGCCGGGGTGCCCGACGACTGCCTGATCTTCCGCGGCCCGGCCAAGGTGTACGAGTCGCAGGAGGAGACCGTCTCGGCGATCCTGGCCGGCGAGGTGGTCGCCGGTGACGTGGTGGTGGTCCGCTACGAAGGCCCCAAGGGTGGGCCGGGCATGCAGGAGATGCTCTACCCGACCTCGTTCCTGAAGGGGCGCGGCCTCGGCCGGGCCTGCGCGCTGATCACCGACGGCCGGTTCTCCGGCGGCACCTCGGGGCTGTCCATCGGGCACGCCTCCCCCGAGGCCGCCTCCGGTGGGCTGATCGCCCTGGTCGAGCCGGGCGACGAGATCGTCATCGACATCCCGGCCCGCAAGCTGGAGCTGAACGTGCCCGACGAGGTGCTGCAGGCCCGGCGGATCGCCCAGGAGAAGCGGGACCGCCCGTACACCCCGGTCGACCGGCAGCGGCCGGTGTCGGCGGCGCTGCGGGCGTACGCCTCGATGGCCACCTCGGCCAGCGACGGCGCGTACCGCCTCGTCCCGGAGTGACCCGCCGCCACCCGCAGCGACCCGCCGCCGGGTAGGCGACGTCTGCGCAGCTCACCCCCGTTCGTCGAACATCTGTGCGATGATGGCGCGGTGGCGGGTGAGGCCAGCATCCTGCACGCCGACCTGGACGCGTTCTACGCCTCGGTCGAGCAACGCGACGACCCCCGGCTGCGCGACCGGCCGGTGATCGTCGGCGCCGGCGTGGTGCTGGCCGCCAGCTACCAGGCCAAGGCACGCGGCGTACGCACCGCGATGCCCGCCCGGCGGGCCCGGCTGATCTGCCCGGAGGCGGTGGTGGTGCCGCCCCGGATGGCGGCCTACACGGCGGCCAGCCGGGCGGTGTTCGAGGTGTTCCGGCAGACCACGCCGCTGGTCGAGCCGCTCTCCATCGACGAGGCGTTCCTCGATGTCGGCGGGCTGCGCCGGCTCGTCGGAGCGCCGGCCGACATCGCCGCCCGGCTGCGGGTCGCGGTCCGCGACCAGGTCGGGCTGCCGATCACCGTCGGAGTGGCCCGGACCAAGTTCCTGGCCAAGGTGGCCAGCGGCGTCGCCAAACCGGACGGGCTGCTGGTGGTGCCACCCGACGACGAGTTGGCGTTCCTGCACCCACTGCCGGTCGAACGACTCTGGGGCGTCGGCCCGGTCACCGCCGGCAAGCTGCGCGAACGCGGCATCACCACGGTCGGCCGGGTGGCCGGCCTCGGGGAGGCGGCGCTGGTCAGCATCGTCGGTGCCGCCGCCGGCCGGCACCTGCACGCCCTCGCCCACAACCAGGACCCGCGCCGGGTCCAGACCGGCGGCCGACGCGGCTCGATCGGCTCCCAGCAGGCGCTCGGCCGGGCCAGCCGGGACCCGGCCGACGTGGACGCGATCCTCGCCGGGCTGGTCGACCGGGTCGGCCGGCGGATGCGGGCCGCCGGGCGCACCGGACGCACGGTCACCCTGCGGCTGCGGTTCGGCGACTTCACCCGGGCCACCCGCGCCCACACCCTGCCCCGGGCCACCAACCAGACGTCGACCATCCTGGACACCGCCCGCGACCTGCTGGCCGCCGCCGGACCGATGATCCGCGAACGCGGGCTGACCCTGGTCGGCGTCTCGGTCGGCAACCTCGACGACGGGCAGGCCACCCAGCTGGCGTTGCCCCTCGGACCGGCCGACGCGCCGCCGGAGGCACCGGCGCGGCGCTCCGTCGGCCGGCCGGTCGACCGGTCGGGCACGCGGCCGGTCGACGGGCCGGCCGGCAGGCAGGAGAGCCTGGACGCCGCGCTCGACGCGGTCCGGGACCGGTTCGGGTCCAGCGCGGTCAACCGGGCGGTGCTGCTCGGCCGCGACCTCGGCCCCGCCGCCCCACTGCTGCCGGACTGACCCGGCCCTGGCAGCGACGGCCCGTGTCAGGCCGGCCTCGGAGCTAGCATCAGGCATGCGCGGTCCCCTCACCCTCACCGTGGCCCAGCCGCCGACCGTCGGGCATGACGTGGCGGCCAACGCGCTCGCCCACGCCGACGCGGTCCGGACCGCCGGCGCGATGCGGGACGGTGACGCACAGCCAGCCGCCGGCCAGGTGGTGCTGTTCCCGGAGATGTCGCTGACCGGCTACGAACTCGACGCGGCACCGGTCGACCCCGACGATGCCCGGCTCGCCCCGATCGTCGACGCCTGCCGCGAAACCGGCAGCCTCGCGCTGGTCGGCGCGCCGGTCACCGGCGACAAGGGACACCGGCACATCGGCGTACTCGCGGTCGACGGCGGCGGTGCGCGGGTGGCGTACCGGAAGATGTTCCTGGGCGGTGCGGAGCCGGCGCACTTCACGCCCGGGCCGGCCCCCGCGGTGGTCGAGGTCGCCGGCTGGCGGCTCGGCCTGGCCGTCTGCAAGGACACCGGGGTGCCCGAGCACGCCGCCGTGACCGCCGCGCTCGGCATCGACGCCTACCTGGCCGGTGCGGTCGACGCGCCCCACGAATCGGTCGTCCAGCAGCAACGGGCTGCCCGGGTCACCGCCGCGCACCGGGTCCGGGTGGCGATCGCCAGCTTCGCCGGCGGCACCGGCGGCGGGTACACCGAAACGGCCGGCCGGTCCCGGATCTGGGCACCGGACGGGCGGCTGGTCGCCGAGGCCGGCCCGCAGCCCGGTGAGCTGGCCCGGGCCACCTTCAGCTGAGGCCACCGGTCAGTGAGCCGGTCGGTCGACGCCGCCCGGTCAGTCGGTCGGCGCCACTCGATTGGTCGGCGCTGCTGCCGGCCACAGCTCGACGGCACCGGCCGCCGCCTGCCGGATCAACTCACCAGAGATCTCCACCCGGCTGTGCGGGATGTCCCGCGCCGGCCAGGCGCATCCCACCGTCACCGGACCGTCCGGCGGCAGCGGCCACACCCAGAAGCGGGCGTCGTGCCGCTGCTGGTCGGTGCTGGCCGCCACGGGCGACAGCAGCGGGCCGGCGGGTTCACGGTCGGCCGGCACCGTGCTCCGGTGCAGGCTGCTCAACGCCGTCCCGTCAGCGAACCGGACCATCACCTGCAAGCCGCCGACCCCGTCGACCGGGGTACGCGGCCGCGGCGCCCCCGACGCAGCGGCAGCCGGCTCCCGCGCCGGACCGGCGGCGGTGGCCGGTTCCGGGGCCCGCAGGATCGCGCTGATGTCGAACTCGAAACCTGTCGGGTACGCCAGCAGACTGGTCAGGATCACCGCGGCCTGATCGCTGCGGGCCAGCAACAGTTGCCCGGCGACCACACCGCCGAGCACCGCCACCGGGCGGGCCAGCCACGGACGCGGCGGAACGCCTGCCTGCTGAGGATCTGCGGTATCCATCGGCTAACCATGCCACGAACCTGGCATTGGTCAATGGTGCCGCAGCGGCGGGCGGTCAACGGCACCGCCGCCGGCCGCACCCGACACAATGGCGGTCATGACGACGGAGGAACGACCCGGGTCGACGCCGGACCACACCGTCGCCGGCCTCCTGCCGACGACCCGGCGGGCGCTGCTGCACCGACTCGCCGTCGGCCAGGTCGACGGGCGGGCACCGTCGATGGTGGCGGCGGTGGTCCGCGCCGACGGGCTGGCCTGGGCCGCCGGCCGAGGTGAGGTCGACCACGGCACACCGGACGCGGCGACCAGCTACCGGATCGGGTCGATCAGCAAGACCTTCACCGCAGTGCAGGTGCTGCTGCTGCGGGAGGCGGGCCGGCTGGAGCTGACCGATCCGATCCAGCGGCACCTGCCCGGCTGCGGGGTCGCGGCGACCGTGGAGCAGTTGCTGGCACACACCGGCGGGCTACCTGCCGAGCCGCCCGGCCCGTGGTGGGAGCGCACCCCCGGCGAGCTGCGCCCCGAACTGTCCGACGTGCTCGGGCCGGCGTCCGACCGACGGCCGGCCGGGCACCGCTACCGCTACTCGAATCCCGGGTACGCGCTGCTCGGCGCCGCCGGAGAGTGCGGACCCGGACTGCGGGTACGGCCTCGGCCTGCAACTGCTCCGCCACGAAGGTCTGGAGCTGGCCGGGCACACCGGCTCGGTACCCGGTTTCCTCGCCGCGCTGTGGACCTGCCCCGACCAGGACGTCGCCGCTGTGGTGCTGGCCAATGTCACGACGGGACCGCAGATCGGCGAGATCGCCGCCGACCTCCTCAAGATCGTCGCTGACCGGGAGCCGGTGATCCCGCCTCCGTGGCGGCCGGCCACCGATGTCGACCTGACGCTGGTCGACCTGACCGGACCGTGGTACTGGGGTGCGCGCCCGGTGGCGCTCCGGCTGCTCGGCGACGGCACCCTGCAGCTCACCCCGATCGGCGTGGCCAACCGGGGCACCCAATTCCGACGTACGGCTGATGACCGATGGTTGGGCTTCAAGGGCTTCTACGCCGACGAGACGCTGCGGGTGTGCCGGGACGCGGCCGGCGCGGTCAGCCATCTCGATCTCGGCACCCTGGTGCTGACCCGGGGGCCGTACCAGCCGGCGACAGCGGTGCCGGGCGGGGTCGACCCGGCCGGCTGGCGTGCCGGCTCCGGCCAGCCGACCACCGGGACCGGCCGGTCGGTCAACGGATCCGCTGGCTGAGGATCTGGCCTGGCCACGGGCCGTCCGGCTGGTCGATGGTGAACGGCTCCGCGGCGGTGAACCCGGCCCGCTCGTAGTAGCGGACCAACGCCCGGTCACCACCGGCGTAGCAGTCGACCCGCAGCAGGGTCGCGCCGCGTTCGACGGCGAGCGTCCGAGCCCGGTCCAGTAGCGCCTGGCCGACCCCCCTACCCGCCCATGACCGGTCGGTGACCAGCAGGTTCACGTACAGTTCGGGTTCGTTGACCGGCGGCGCGTAGGACCGGGCCGTGCCGACGGCGAGCGCCCCGACGACCCGCTCACCACCGTCGCCGACCGGCACACAGGCCAGCACCAGGCCGCTCTCCTTCGCCCACCCGGTGACCGTCGCGATCCGACGTGGGTCGGTCGACTGCGGTTCGGTCCCCCACTGACCGGTACGGCCGTGTTCGGCCAGCCAGCGGACCGCGTCGTCGAGCAGCGCGAGGACCGCCGGGACGTCCGCCTGAGCGCCGGCCCGGTGGTAGATCCGAACCTGGTCGTCGAAGCGGTCGCCGCCGTCGGTGTCACGTTGCATGCCGGACATCCTGCCGTCTCGGCCGAGGTGACGTCGACCGGGCAGGACGTCGATCACAGACCCTTGCCCGCCGGGCACATCGACGCCGGTCTTCCCTGGTCAAGGCGGTGCCTCTCGCCGGTCCAGCGCAGCGCCTCCCGACTGGTCAGCGCGGCACCGGGCACGGGTTGGCAGCCGGGTACGGGCCGGCACCGGCCCGCCGCCCGTCGACTGCGACGACGGCGACCTGCCAGCTGACCGACGCCACGGACATCCGCCAGACCTGCCCGGTGGCGGTGTCCCCGGAGACCGTCATCGCCACCTCGCCGCCTTGCGCCGGCACCGCGCCCGGCGCGGCGATGCCGCCCGGACCGCCGGCACCGGGGCCGGAAGTCGACTGCGGGTCGGTTCCCGACCCTTGCGTGGGAGCCGTGGTCGGCGGTTGCGTCGAACCGGCCGCGCCGCTGGTCCAGGTGAGCACCGCCGACTCGACGGTGCCACCGGTGACGGTGGCGACGACGGTCAGCTGGTAGCGGCTGGATCCGGTGCAGGAGACCCGTGCCTCGGCCTGGACCGTCAACGGCGGCACCGGGTCGGCAGGACCGCTCGGCTCGGGAGCGCCACCGGCCGGCCCGGTCGGGGTCGGCGTCGGCGGTGCCGGTTCGCTCGGGGTGGCCGTCGGCGCGCTGCTGGCCGACGGCGTGGTCGGTGGCGCGGCCAGACCTGGCGACCCGGCCGGCGCCGACCGGGCGGTGTCGTCGACCGCACCCAGCCGGGGCACCACCACGGCACCGCCGATCAGCAGGGCCAGCACGGCGGCCGCCGCCAGGCCGGCCAGCAGCCGACCTCGACGCGGCTCGCCCCGGCGGGGGAAGCCGGTGGCCGGGTCGAACCGGCCGGCCCGCTGCTCGATCCGCGCCCGGGCCGCCACCTGCCCGGCGTCGGCGCTGGTCAGCTGCAGCCGGGGCCAGAGCTCCGCCGGGACGGCGAGCATCGGCAGCGTCGCGTACGCGGAGAACAACGCGGCCGGGCTGACCTGCCGGCGGCGCCGGTCGTCGCAGGTCGGGCAGTTCTCGATGTGCCGGCTGACCCGCTTGCGCAGCAACACGGTGAGGGTGCCGTCCCAACCGCGTAGCAGCTCACCGAGGGTCGGGCAGTCGTCGGCGCCGGTGCGGGCCACCAGCAACGCGCCGATGGCCCGTTCGAGTTGGGTCCGGGCCCGGGACAGCCGGGCGTGCGCGTGGCTGTCGGAGACCCCCAGCACGGCACCGACGTCGGCCGCGGACAGGTCGTGCCGGATGGCGAGCTCGATCACCTGCCGGTCACCGGGGTTCAGCCCGGCCGCCGTCGACCGGACCAGCTCCCGCAACTGTTCGGCACCGAGCCCGGTGACCGGGTCGACCGGCGTGGCGGGCAGCTCGCCTACGTCATCCAACGGCAGCTGCCGCCGCTGGCCACGGATGACCCGCAGGCACTCGTTGCGGGCGATGGCGTACAGCCACGGGCGCAGCCGCTCCGGGTCGCGTAGCTGCGCCGCCCGCTGACCGGCCAGGACGAACGTGTCGTGGACGGCGTCGGCCGCCCCGTCCGCGTCGCGCAGCATGAACCGGCAGTACGTGAACAGCCGGTCGGCGTACGCGCGGTAGGCACGGTCGAGGCCGCGCGGGTCACCGGCGACCAGCGCGGCCACGATGGCACGATCGTCCACGCGGGCAATGCTAGGCGGCGTGGTCGAGGACGGATCGTCACTGTCGCCAATACTCCAGTTGGTAGCGCGACGGGTCGGGCTGCCCGTTGCCGTGGCCGATGAGGCAGAGCCGGGTGTTGCCGGCCGCGACCAGCCGGGCCCGTTCGGCGTCGGCCGCGCTGGCCAGGAAGAGCAGCGGGGTGGCTGCGGCCCGCAGCCCCCAGCCGTCGCCGTCGGGTCCGTGCACCGCCAGCTCCACCGGGTCGTACGTGATGCAGTCGAAGTGCGGAGCGGGTCCGAACGGCAGCCCGGACGGGCCCTGGAAGTAGGTGATGATGTAGCGGTGCCGGTCGGCGCGGTCGTTGTCCCGGCCGATGAAGCAGAGCCGGGTCCAGTTGCGGGCCACTTTGACGCCGTCCTCGGCGTCGGTCTTGGTAGCGAAGAGTTTGATGGCGTGGCCGCCGTCGCGCATCCGCCACGCGTCGCCGCTCTGCTCGATCGTCAGATTCGCCGGGTCGTACGTCACACAGTCCTCGGCGGTTGGCTGCACGGGCGGTTCCGGTTCCCCGCCGTCACCGCCGTCGCCGGGGTCGGCGCCGTCGGTCTGCGGCTCGCCGGTGCCGGCCGACCCGCTGCCGCCGACGCCGGTCGGCGCGCCACCGAGTCCGGCTGCCCCGGACACCTGGCCACCGTCCGAGGCCGCGTCGGCCCGCCCCGAGCCGGACGGGCCGCAGGCCGCCAACGCCACCGCGAGCAGCACGCCCAGGACGGCGGCGGCGACGAACGTGACGGTGCCCCACCGCCAGGTCGACCGCCGCGCCAGCACCCCGAACTTGGTCGTGTAGATCATCTGGTCCTCCAGCCTCTCCGTGCCGGGTGGGTCGACGCCCCACCTGGGTCAATCGGGTTCTGCCCGGGTCGCGGTACATCCGGCGACGCCGCCGGACACAGGTGAGAGGCAACGGCCGGCCGATGACCAACAACTTTTTCTCAGTCGGCGTCGCGGCGACAGACACCGGCAGGACCGCGCGGGTCGCCGGCCATCGGCGCAGTCCACCGGTGAGGGGGTCACCTAGATTCGGGGCCAGCTTTGTTGACTCGGCAACTTTCTGCATCGATCGTTACATCGACGCATACCACTTCGATCGCGGGCCGAAGCGACCCTCGGCCCCTTCCGCCAACCGTCCCGAGAGGACACCGATGCATAGATCCGTCCACCGAGTCGCCGCAGGTCTCGCCGCCGCCCTGGTGACCACGCTGACCGCGACGCTACCGGCGTCGCCCGCGGCCGCTGGCGAGCCGGTCCAGAGCCCCGACAAGGGTCTGGTCTTCTACTCGAGCTACCCGACGGAGGTAGTCGGCAGGCAGTCCGCACCGGACGATGTCTGCCGCAGGTACCGGCCGACGCGACCTGGCTGCTCGCCTGGAGCGGCGGTTTCCGCTCCGTCCCCGGATACCGGACCTCCGACTGCAGCGGTCCGGCGACCGAGCCCAACAGCTTCCACAGCTGGCCGAAGGGCTACTTCCTCACCTACAAGGCTGACAGACCAGCCTCTTAGCGGACACCGGCGAGATCCCTCGGCACCGTGAACCGGACGGTAAACGCGTCCCGGCAAACACAACGTCACCCCACCGGTTCGGAGGTAGCGGCCGAGCTCGATGCCAGAGATGCATCAAGATGCACCTGCGGCATCACGTCCGGAAGCACTTTCGGTTCCCGGGATCAACTTCATCCATTACGTGAATCTGTTTCGGGTGGCCATGGCGCCAAGATCATGAATCCACCCCGGACTGATTGGACACGACGCGAGAAGATACCGGCACGCAAGGCAGTTGATTCCTGGTAGGAAGCTGCCCCGATACGGGCCGGAAGGACAAGCAGCAGTGAGCAGCAACGGCATTCCACAGGTGCTCAGGTTTCTCCGTTCGCTCAACGGCGGCATGACACAGGAGCAGTTGGCACAGCAGCTCAGCGTCTCGACATCGCTGATCGCCAAGTTCGAGACCGGTCGACAGATACCAATGCCCGACACGGCAGACCACATCGATCAGGTATTCAGCAGTGCCCCGCTGATCAAGGAACTCTCCGAGAACGCCCGCAAGAGCATCCCACCGGACTGGTTCCGGGCGCTACCGGAGTTGGAGCAGGAAGCCTCCGCGATTCGGCGGTACGAGTGCCAGATCATCCCTGGACTGCTCCAGACGGAAGCGTACGCCCGGGCCATCCTGCACAGCGGCCTGCTAACTCCCGCTAAGGCCGACGAGTACCTCGCCCTCAGGATGACGCGACAGGCCGCCGTGTTCGAGCGGGAGGAGCCGCCGGTGTGTCAGTTCATCATCGACGAGGACGGACTTCGTCGGGGAGACCCCGTGATCATGCGGGAGCAATTGGAGCACATCGCCGAGATGAGCACCCGGTCGCGGGTGCTGGTGCAGGTGGCCCCGGTATCCGCCGGCTTGCATCCCGGGCAAAACGGCCCGTTCATGCTCGCCAGCATGGCCGAGACCGGCGGCACCGTCGGCTATGTCGACGACCAGTTGGAGGGCCGCCTGGTGACCGATCCGAAGCGGGTTGCCACCCTCGAACAGGCCTGGCAGGCTCTGAGTGGTGTTGCGTTGCCGCGCGACCAGTCGCGAGACATGATCTTGAAGTTGGTGAAGGAACTATGACCGAGCCGGCGTGGCGCAAGTCCAGCCGCAGCAACAGCAACGGAAGCGACTGTGTCGAGGTGGCGGACAACCTTCCCGCTCGCGTCCTGGTCCGCGACAGCAAGGACCAGGGCGGTCCCACGCTCGCCTTCGGCCCGACCGCCTGGCGCTCGTTCATCGCTGAAGCACCCACGCTCCGCTGAGCCGCAGGATCAGCAGACGAGCGGCGACGACGTCGAGCCCCGGCCCCACGCCGACGGGGGCCGGGGCTCGACGCGCACCGGTGACCGCGCCGTCCTACTCGACCCGGACGTTGTCGATGTGGACGGAGCCCGGGTTGACGTAGACGTACATCTCGCGCACGTCGGCCAGCGCCTCGGCGTCACAGGACATCTCGGTCAGCAGGTCGATCTCGGCGGTGCCGGTCCAGTCCTGGTTCAGCCAGGTGAACGTGGACTGGCACCAGGTGTAGCTCGGCCCGGTCTGCACGGCGATCGCCGCGTTGGTGCCCACTGACGGGTCGGTACGCAGGTCGTACTTGAGGGTCACCCGACCGGACAGGTCCACCGGCTCAGCGAACGACGTGCCGAACCAGCCGCCGGTCACCGAGTCGACTCGCAGCCCGTACACCCCGTCGGTGGCGAACGCGTCCGACTGGGCGACGCTGCCGACACCCGGCTCCCACGACGGCGGTCCCCACCCGTCGGTGCCGGTCTCGAACGAGAACAGGGTCTGCACCCCGGCCGGGTCCGGTTTGACGGTGACCACCAGGTCGGCGACGTTCGAGGCGCGCCTGGCCCGGTCCCACACCCGGTACCGGGCGGTGGCCCGGCCGGCGAAGCCGTCCGCCGGGGTGAAGGTCACCGCACCGTCGCCGCCGAGCGCGAACTCCCCGCCCTCGACACTGACCTGCTTCTGCTGGCCGTGTTCCGTCGGGTCCAGGTCGATGGTGGCGGCTCGGACCGTACCCCGGTGGGCGATGTCGTTGGCCGCCGGCCGCAGCGTCGCGACCTGGCCGAACTCGACGGTGGTGGTGTCGTGGTCGGCGACCGGCGGCCACGGCCGGCGGTCGCCGCGCACCGCCGCGCCCGCGTTGGACAGCGTGGTGCAGACCGGGCTCGGGCAGTAGACGGTGTAACCGTCGTAGTCCGGGTAGCGGCTGCCGTCGTCCTGCACGCCGGAGAGGATCCAGTAGAGGAAACCGCTGGTGCTGCCGGCGATCGCCACGTCAGTCCACTCGCGGTAGACGACGTTGCGGGTCGACTTGTCGTGGATGCCGAACTCGCCGAGCATCACCGGCTTGCGGACCTTCTTCGCCTCGTGAGCGTGCCGGGTGATCCACTCGGTGCCCCAGGCGGCGTCCTTGCCCCAGTGGTCCGGGTAGAGGTGGTAGGAGACGACGTCGACGGCGGGCAACCTGCTCAGCGCGACGCTGTCGACGCCTTCACCGCAGTTGGTGGTCCAGTCGGCGCTGGTCGGATCGTCACAGAAGAAGCCCTCGTCGCCGACGCTGACCAGCTGCCGGGGAGCGATCGACTTGACGTGCCGGGTCATCTCGTCAGCCCAGGCGGTGAGCGTGTCGGTGGTGCAGTCCGGTGACTGCGGGTAGACCCCGGAGCCCTTGCAGCGCGGCTCGTTGCCCAGCTCCCAGGTCATCACCGTCGGGTCGTCCTTGTATCTCACCCCGGTGAAGGTGTTGGTGCGGTTCAGCACATGGCTGATCCAGTCTCTGTACCAGCCGCGGATTACCGGGTCGGTGTAGAAGTCGTCGTGGTACTGCCCGCCGCGCCAGCGCACGTACTGGTCCATGCCGCCGAAGTCACGCCAGTTGTTGGTCAGCGGGATGACCAGTTTGATGCCGGCTTCGCGGGCGGCGGCGAGGACGTAGTCGAGGCGTTGCAGGCCGTCCGGGCCGTCGTTGTACGCCGGCCGATCACCGTCGAAGTACTGGAAGTAGACCCCGTCGGCCGGGCCGGCGACCGAGTCGGAACCGTCGGCGTTGCCGATGTCGAGGAATCCCCAGGTACGCAGCACGGTGAACCCGGCAGATTTCGCGTCGGCGAACACGTCGTCGACCATCGTCGGCGACTTGTACATCAGGTAGTAGTTGTTGCTGCCGGCGAACCGGAACTTCCGGCCGTCGAGTGTGAGGTCGTCGCCGTGCCGGGTGACGAATTCGGCGGTCGGCGTACCAGGATGGCCGGGATGGCCGGGATGGCCGGGATGGTGGGCCGGCGGTGCGGCCTGGGCCGGGGCTGCCGCTGCGGTGAGCAGCAGCCCGGCCAGTGCCAGCAGCAGGCCAGCGGAGCGTGGGCGCATTGCGGGGTTCTCCTTGACCGTGGAGCGGTGGAGGTCACTGACGCGCGGCGGCCTCCAGGGCGAGTGCGGCGGCACCGAGCAACCCCGCGTCGTTGCCGAGACTGCTGGTGTGGATCCGGACCCGGCGGACGAAGTCGAGCCCGGCCAACTCCGCTACGGCCGCACGCAGCGGAGCGAAGAGCAGGTCACCGGCGGCGGCCACCCCGCCGCCGATGACGACGTCGTCGAGGTCGACCAGCGCGGTGGCGGAGACCACCGCGGCGGCCAGCGCGGTCGCGCCACGCCCGAACGCGGCGACGGCGAGCGGTACGCCGGCCCGGGCGTCCTCGGCGAGGGTACGGGCGTCGCCCGGCCGCTCCCCCGGCGTCCAGCCCTGGTCGACGGCCCAGCGGACCATCGCCGGGCCGCTGGCGATCGCCTCGACACAGCCGCGCCCGCCGCAGGGGCAGGACGGTCCGGTCATGTCCACCACAATGTGTCCTATGTGGCCGGCGTTGCCGCTGCCGCCCGGGTGGACCCGGCCGTCGATGACCAGTCCGCCGCCGACGCCGGTGGAGACCACCATGCCGAGCAGGGCGCGGCCGGGGTAGCCGCCGAGCCAGTGTTCGCCAAGCGCCATGCAGTGCCCGTCGCCGGCGAGCACCGCCGGCCGGCCGGGCAGCAACGGCCGCAGCGAGTCGAGGATGCCGAAGTCGCGCCAGGCGTGGATGTTGACCGGGCTGACGGTGCCGGGGGCGCGGTCGGCCGCTGCCGGTCCGGTGCTCACGCGCCGGCCGTCGGGGTGTCGCTGACGATGTCGTTGACGCAGCGCAGCACCGGCCGGCTGGTCAGCGCCGCCGGATCCAGCTCGACCCCGGTGCGCACCACGAACTCCGTCGACTCGCCGGGCAACAGGGTGACCAGTGCCCGGTCCACTTCGGCGGCCGGGTCGAGCCGGTCGGGATAGAGGGTCAGGTCACGCAGGACGGTCCGGGCGGTGACGGTGACCCGCAGCCCACCGTCGACCGGTGCGGCCGTCGCGTCGTACCCGGCAACCGGGTAGTCGATCTCGTTGTCCTCGGCAAAGAACCACCAGGCCCGGTGCCCGGCCGCGTCGGCGAGCAGCAGCTCGCGGCGTGGGTCGCCGGTGGCCGCCAGGTCGGGGTAGATCGGCACGGTGACCGCCGAATGGGCCGGTACGGCCAGCTGGTAGCCGATCTTGGCCAGTGGCTCGCCGGCCAGGGTGAGCCGGGTGACGTCGGTCTGCGGGTGCCAGTCAGTGCCGGTGTCGTTGACCGCCACCAGGACGAGCCCACCGTCGCGGGATTCGATGGTGAGCAGCCGGTCGGCGTAGGCGTCGCGCAGCGCGTACCACAGGGGTTTGCGGCGGCCGTCGCCGTCAACGGCGGCCCATGAGGTGACCGGCCAGCAGTCGTTGAGCTGCCACAGGATGGTGCCCATGCAGATGCCCCGGTGGGAGCGGAAGTGCCGCACCCCGACGGCGATGGCGCGGGCCTGGTTGACCTGGGTCAGGTAGTGCCAGTCGTCGAAGTCACGCGGCGCGGGCAGGTGCGCGTCGAGGCCGCGTCGCAGCTTCAGGTCACCGTCGACGGCCTTCTGGTGGTGGGCCATGCCGGGTGAGTCGGGGGCGAGCGGGTCATCACTGATCGCCTGGCGCAGGGTGGCGTACGCGGGTGGCCCCTGGTAGCCGAACTCGGCGAGGAACCGGGGCACGTACTGCCGGTACTTCAGGTAGTCGTCGGTGTTCCACACGTCCCAGATGTGCGTGGTGCCGTGCGCCGGGTTGTTGGGGTGCAGGTCGTCGCGGCCGGAGTAGGGGCTGCCCGGCCAGTACGGGCGGGTCGGGTCGAGTTCGGCGACGATGCCGGGCAGCACGTCGAGGTAGTAGCCGAGCCCCCAGGTGCGTCCGTCGAGGATCTCCTGCCAGCCCCAGTCGTGCCAGCCCCAGATGTTCTCGTTGTTGCCGGTCCACAGCACCAGGCTGGGGTGCGGGGTGAGCCGGGCGACCTGGTACCGGGCCTCCGCAGCGACCTCGCCGGCGATCGGCTCCTCTTCCGGGTACGCGGCGCAGGCGAACAGGAAGTCCTGCCCGATGAGCAGTCCCAGCTCGTCGGCTAGGTCGTAGAAGTCCTCCGATTCGTAGCGTCCGCCGCCCCAGATCCGCAGGAAGTTGACGCCGGCGTCGACGGCCTGGCCGAACCGGCGGGCGTAGCGGGCCCGGTCGACCCGGGTGGGGAACGCGTCGTCGGGGATCCAGTTGACGCCCCGGACGAAGACCGGCACCTCGTTGACGACCAGGGTGAACGCGCTGCCGGCGACGTCGGCGGTGGTGTCGAGGCGGACCGACCGGAAACCGATCAGTCGCTGCCAGGTGTCGAGTGTGCTGCCGTCGGCCCGATGCAGGGTGACGTCGAGGGCATGGCGGGCGGGATCGCCGTACCCTCGGGGCCACCACAGCTCGGGCTCGGCGACGGTGAGGGTCACGACGGCGCTGCGCTGCCCGGCCGGGACGACCGCTTCGGCGCGGGCCCCGGCGACGGCGGCGACCAGGGTGATGTCCTCGTCGGTGTCACGTTCGATCTCGACGTGCAGCTCGACCTTCGCCTCGGCGCTGCCGGTCGGGTGGTGGGTAACGGTGACCAGCGGACGAACGGTGGCCAGTCGGGCGGTGCTCCAGGTGTGCAGGCCGATCTCCTGCCAGATGCCGGCGGTGACCAGGTTGGGGCCCCAGTCCCAGCCGAAGTTGCAGGCCATCTTGCGGATGAAGTTGAACGGTTCCGGGTAGGCGTTGGGCCGGTCGCCGAGCCGGTCGCGGACCGCTTCGGCGTGCCGGTACGCGGAGTCGAACCGCACCCGCAGGGTGTTGCGCCCGAGGCGCAGGGCCGGTCGGGCGTCAAACCGGTAGCCGCGGTGCATGTTGGCAGTGCGGCCCAGTCCGACGTTGTTGAGGGTGACGGTGGCGATCGTGTCGAGGCCGGCGCAGACCAGGTCGACCCGGGGGTCTGCCTGGTCGACCCAGTCGAACGTGGTCTCGTAGACCCAGTCGGTCCGGCCGATCCACGACAGCCGGGTCTCGTTGTCGTCGAGGTAAGGGTCGGGGATCAGGCCGGCGGCGAGCAGGTCGGTGTGGACGCAGCCGGGTACGGCCGCGGGGACGCTGTGATCGCCCACGCCGTCGGGCACGTCGGACCCGTCGGCGGGTCGTACGGTCCAGCCCTCGTGGAGCGGTCGTACGGAGTTCATGCCATACCTCACTAGTGCTGGATCGGGACTGGGCCACGGTACGAGTGCTCGCCGGTCAGTTCTTGACGGCGCCTTCCATGATTCCCCGGACGATCTGCCGACCACCGATGAAGAGCATGATCAACAGCGGGATGGTCGCCACGAACGCACCGGCGAGCACCCGCCGGTACAGCACATAGTTGCCGCTGGCCAGGTCGGACAGGGCCACCATCGACGTCGGGTAGTAGGTGCCGCCGAGGGTGATCAGCGGCCACTGGAAGTCGTTCCAGGTGGCCACGAAGGTGAGCAGGCCGAGCACCGCCATCGCCGGGCGGACCGCCGGCAGCACCACGCTCCAGTAGATCCGCAGCGTGGTGGCACCGTCGATCCGACCGGCCTCGATCAGCTCGTCGGGCACCGCTTCGAGGATGAACTGCCGCATGTAGAACACGCCGAACGCGGTGACCAGGCCGGGCACGATGACCGCGACCAGGGTGCCGTTCCAGCCGAGTTCGCCCATCAGGATGTAGAGGGCGACGACGCCGAGCTGGTTGGGCACGGTAAGGGTGAGCACCACGACGACCATCAGCGCGTTGCGGCCGGCGAACCGCAGCTTGGCGAAGGCGAAGCCGGCCAGCGAACAGAAGAACAGCACCGAGAACGTCACGATCGACGAGACGATGAAGCTGTTGCCCAGCGACTGCGCGAAGTAGACGTTCTTGAGAGTGAAGACCTCGTTGAGGTTGGTGAGCAGTTGCCCGCCGGGCAGCAGCTGCGGAGGGATCTTCGCCAGGTCGGCGTCGGTGCCGCTGGCGATCACCACCATCCAGTAGAGCGGGAAGGCGGAGAACAGAATGACCAGGCTGAGGAACAGGTAGTTCCAGAAGCTGCCCGGCGTACTGGCCGGGGCACGGCCGACGGTTCTGCTGCTCATTTGCGGCCTCCGCCCAGCCGGTTGGCGACCAGCGCGTTGACGGCCGCGATGATCACGATGATCAGGAACAGTGCCCAGGACATCGCGGCGGCGTACCCGAGGTTGAGGTCCTTCCAGCCGACCTTGTAGATCAGCTGGGCGATGGTCTGGAACTGGCCGTTTGACCCACCGGTGGCGGCCTGCGAGTTCTGCTCGAACAGCATCGGCTCGGTGAACAGTTGCAGCCCGCCGATGGTGGACAGGATCACGGTGAAGACCACCACCGGCCGGATCATCGGCACGGTGATCCGCCAGAGCTGCCGCCACGGGCCGGCGCCGTCGACCGCCGCCGCCTCGTAGATGTCGCGCGGGATCGACTGCATCGCGGCCAGGTAGATCAGCGCGTTGTAGCCGATCCACTTCCAGTTGACCATGGTAGCGATGGCGACCCACGACGCGGCCTTGCTGGACCGCCAGTCGATCGGCGCCTCGCCGCGCAGGTGCAGTACGTCGAGCGCCCAGTTGGCGATGCCGAAGTCGCGGGCGAAGAAGACCGCGAACAGCAGCGTCGACGCGGTGATCGGGGTGATGTACGGCAGCAGGACGCCGACTCGGAACCAGGTCTGCGCCCGCAGCTTGCGGTTCAGCAGCGACGCGACGATCAGGGCCAGGAACAGCTGCGGCACGGTGGAGAGCAGGAAGATGCCGAACGTGTTGTACAGCGCGTTCCAGAAGCTGTCGTCTGTGAACAGCCGCCGGAAGTTTTCCAGCCCGGCCCAGCCGGTCAGGTCGGCGTTGTCCAGCCGCCAGTGCCGCAGCGCCACCACGCCGTTGAAGATGATCGGGAAGAGTCCGAAGGCGATGAAGAGGAGAAAGAACGGGGAGATCAGGATGTACGGGGTGTACCGCATGTCGAAGCGGTGCAGCCGGTTGCGCCAGGTCGGCTCGGGTGGTGGTGCCGGTGCGGCGCGGGTTGCGGACATGGTTTGCCTCCGGGTTCGGCCGCACGCGCGGCTCGCGGCCTGCGAGCGGTTACGCGTTCGCCGCCTTCTCGGCTTCCGCGATGGCTTCCGTCCACGCCTCGTCGGGCTTGCCTTCCAGGTCACCGCTCTGCAGCCGGTTGAGGACGTTCTCCACCGCGACCCGGACGGGGCCGTTCTTACGGCCGAGGTACTGCGGGGTGAGGTTGGCGGCGGTGGCGGAGAAGATCTGGCCGACCGGCGCGTCGTTGAAGAACGGGTTGGAGAATTCGACGATCGCCGGGTCTTCGTAGAGCGCCGGCTGTGACGGCAGGTTGCCGATCTTCTTGAAGATCTCGATCTGCTGCTCGGGCTGGATCAGCCACTCCAGGAACTTGTACGCCTCGTCGACGTGCTCACTTTGCGCGGGGATGGTCAGGAACGAGCCGCCCCAGTTGCCGCCGCCACCGGGGATGGCCGCCACGTCCCACTTGCCGGCAGTGTCCGGGGCGGTGTTCTGGATGTGGCCCATCATCCACGCCGGGCAGGCCAGCACGGCGAAGTCGCCGTTGACGAAGCCGTTGTTCCACTCCGGGGAGAAGGCGGCGAGGTTGGCCGACAGTCCGGCACCGACGACGGTGGCGGCGGTGTCGAAGGCAACCTTCGGTCCGCCTTGCATGGCCAGCTTGTCGCTGGTGTCGAAGAGGCCGACCGGCTGCTGGCCGAGCACCGGGTTGAAGATGTTGGTGGCCGAGTCGACGAACTTCTTGCCGCTGGCCGCGACGTACTCCTCGCCGGTGGCGACGAACGACTCCCAGTCGGGCCACAGTGCGGAGACCTCGTCCCGGTCGGTCGGCAGCCCGGCCGCGTCGAACAGGTCGGTGCGGTAGCACATGGCCAGCCCGCCGACGTCGGTGCCGAGGCCGATCTGGGTGGCCCGGTCGGCGGACAGGGTCTGCTGCCACTTCCAGTCGAGGTAGCGTTCCTCGTACTGACCGGCGCCCTTGTCCAGTAGGTTGACGAACTTGTCGGCCTGCTCGCGGAACTGGACGACGAACCCTTCGTCGATGGCGGCGATGTCGGCGGCGCCGGACCCGGCGATGAGCTTCTTCTGCAGGTCCTCGTGCTGGGCGTTGTACTCACCGGAGTTGAGGTTGATCCGCACGTCCGGGTTCTGCGCCTCGTACGCGGCCTTGAGGTCGTCGAGGCCGAAGTCGCCCCAGTACGCGATGGTCAGGGTGGTGCCGCCGTCGTCGCTGCCGCCGCCGGGTTCGCCACTGCAGCCGGCGATCAGCAGCGCGCCGGCGGCGCCGACCGCCGCCGTACGCGTCCAAGGGGCCCAACGCCGCTTCATCCCATCCTCCGAACACACTTGGAAACGCTCCAAACATCGAGGAGCGTCGACTGAACCGGGTAAGTCAGGCCACGGTACGAGCGACTTCGATGCATGTCAATGGCTGGTTACCGCCGCAGCCAACCCGTAACCTCGGTGTCCTCGGGCGGGGTGGCCGCCGAACCCGGCCGATGCCGGATATCGTTTCGGGCAGCAGACTTAACCGGGCAAGGCCAGCCGAGACGAACCCGAAGGAGCGCCGCCGGTGAAACGGCCGACCATCGCCGACATCGCCCGCCGAGCAGGCGTCTCGAAGGGCGCGGTCTCCTACGCGCTCAACGGCCAGCCCGGGGTGTCCGAGGCGACCCGGCAGCGGATCCTCGCCATCGCCGCCGAGATCGGGTTCAACCCCAACAGCGCCGCCCGCGCCCTGTCCGGGGCCACCGCCAACGCCGTCGGCCTGGCGCTGAGCCGCCCGGCCCGGATCCTCGGCATCGAGCCGTTCTTCATGGAGCTGATCAGCGGTGTCGAGGCCGAGCTGTCCGCCCGGTCGTACGCGCTGACCCTGCAGGTGGTGGCCGACACCGAGGCCGAGATCGCGGTCTACCGGCGCTGGTGGGGTGAGCGCCGGGTGGACGGCGTGTTCCTCTGCGACCTGCGGGTCGGCGACGACCGGGTGCCGGCGCTGGAGACGCTGCAACTGCCGGCGGTGGTGATCGGCGGCCCCGGGCACACCGGCTCACTGCCGAACATCTGGTCCGACGACGCATCGGCCCTGGTCGAGACGGTCGAGTACCTGGTCGCGATGGGTCACCGCCGGATCGCCCGGATCGGTGGCCTGCCCGGCCTGCTGCACACCGAGATCCGCGCGGACGCGTTCACCGACGTCTGCCGCCGGCTCGGCCTGGACCAGTGCGTCACGGTGGCGTCCGACTACACCGGCGAGGAGGGTGCGCGGGCCACCCGACGGCTGATCAGCACCGCGGCCCGCCCCACCGCGGTGATCTACGACAACGACGTGATGGCGATCGCCGGCCTGGCGGTGGCCCAGGAGATGGGGCTGGCCGTGCCGGGCGACCTGTCGATCGTTGCCTGGGATGACTCGCCGCTGTGCCGGCTGGTGCATCCGCCGTTGACCGCGCTGGGCCGCGACATCCCGGCGTACGGTGCGCACGCCGCGCGGCAGCTGCTGGCGACGATCGCCGGTGAGCCGACGCAGGCGTACCAGGACGAGACGCCGCACCTGACCCCGCGCGGCAGCACCGCGCCACCACGCACGGATCAGTGAACCGGTTGAGTTTCTGATGCGTTGAACGGCGCAAAGACCAGCAGATCTCGCCACGTACCGTCAGGGTCTGCCCGACCCGCCGACCACCGCGGGTTATGCTCGGACCGGTCACGCGACTGGCGCAGCGAAGGTGGAACCGACCACCGGGGAGCGACCACCGACGTGCGCCGCGCGCCTGGGTGCACCGTCGACGGCACCGTCATGCCCGGGTCGCTCCGGGCCGACGGGGCCGCCCGACCCAGGAGGACACGTCGTGCACGTACCGCAGATCCCGCAACTGACCGCCACCGATCCGGAGCTCGCCGCCCTCGTCGAGGGTGAGGCCCGCCGCCAGCACGACAAGCTGCGGATGATCGCCTCGGAGAACTACGTCTCCACCGCCGTGCTAGAGGCCAGCGGCACGGTGCTGACCAACAAGTACTCCGAGGGCTACCCGGGCCGCCGCTACTACGAAGGCCAGCAGTTCGTCGACCCGATCGAGACGCTCGCCGTCGAGCGGGCCAAGACGCTCTTCGGGGCGGCCCACGCCAACGTCCAGCCGTACTCGGGCTCCCCCGCCAACCTCGCCGTCTACCTCGCCTTCCTCTCCCCCGGCGACACCGTGCTGGGAATGTCGCTGCCGATGGGCGGGCACCTCACCCACGGCTGGTCGGTGTCGGCCACCGGCAAGTGGTTCAACTCGGTCCGCTACAACGTCTCCCGCGACACCGGCCGGATCGACTTCGACGAGGTACGTGACCTGGCCCGCCGCGAACGGCCGAAGGTGATCTTCTGCGGCGGTACGGCGGTGCCGCGGACCATCGACTTCCCCGCCTTCGCCGAGATCGCCCGGGAGATCGGCGCGGTGCTCGTCGCCGACATCGCGCACATCGCCGGTCTGGTCGCCGGCGGCGCACACCCCTCACCGGTCGGCCACGCCGACGTGGTCACCACGACCACCCACAAGACGCTGCGCGGCCCGCGCGGCGCGATGATCCTGACCACCGGGCAGCACGCCGCCGCGATCGACAAAGCGGTCTTCCCCGGCCTGCAGGGCGGCCCGCACAACCACACCACCGCCGGCATCGCCGTCGCGTTGCGCGAGGCCGACACCGACGACTTCCGCCGGTACGCCCACCAGGTGGTCGCCAACGCGAAGACGCTCGCCGCCGCGCTGGTCGACCGCGGCTTCGAGCTGATCTCCGGCGGCACCGACAACCACTTGATCCTGGCCGACCTGACCGGCAAGGGCGTCGGTGGCAAGCCGGCCGCACAGGCGCTGGACCGGGCCGGGATCGAGCTGAACTACAACACGGTGCCGTACGACCCGCGCAAGCCGTTCGACCCGTCCGGCATCCGGCTGGGCACCGCCGCGCTGACCACCCGCGGCCTGACCGAGGCGCAGATGCCGCAGGTCGCCGCCTGGCTGGACGACGCGGTGACCGCGGCGGTCAAGGACGACGGTGCCGCCCTCGACCGGATCGCCGGGGAGGTAGCCGACCTGCTGGCCGGCTACCCGATGCCCGGCTACGCCGCCTGACCTGCGCTGAGCTCCGCCCGCCCGCGCCTTGTCGCCGCCGATCGGGTCAGTGCGACGGGGTGGGGAAGTCGGCGATGTACGCCTCGGTCCGCTCCGCAGGTGCGGGGCGGGCCAGCGCGTACCCCTGACCGAACCGGCAGCCGGCGGCCTGCGCCTGGCTCACCTGACCGTCCGTCTCCAGCCCTTCGGCGACGATCTCCAGCCCGAACCGCCGGCCCAGCCCAGCCACCGCTTCCAGCATCGGGTGGACACTGTCCAGGCCGGCACCGGCGTCGGCGACCAGTGAACGGTCGATCTTGACAACGTCCAGCGGCAGCCGCCGCAGCTGGGCGATCGACGCCTGTCCGGCGCCGAAGTCGTCCAACGCGATCCGCACCCCGTACGCCCGCAGGTTCGCCAACTGCGCGAGGATCTGCGGATTCTCGGCAGCCGCCAGCTCCTCGGCGACCAGCGACTCGGCGACCTCGACGACGAGCCGATCCGGCCCGATACCCTGTGCGGACAGCATGGCCATCAGGTCGGCCACGAAGGTGGTCGCGGTCAACTCGGCCGGGGCGACGTTGACCGACAGCCACAGCCCGTGTCCCTCCCGTGACCAGGACGCCAACTGCCGGCAGGCGGTGGTCCGCGCCCACCGGCCGATGTGGCCCAGCAGCGACAGCTCCCGGGCCACGGCGAGCAACTCGGCCGGCAGCACCGTGCCGAGCACCGGGCTGCGCCAGCGCAGCAGCGCCTCGACCCCCACCGGTTTGCCGTCGACCAGGTCCACCACCGGCTGGTACACCACGTCCAACTCGCCCCGCTCGGCCGCGCCCGGCAGCTCCCGCTCCAGGTCCAGCCGCCGGACCAGCTGTTCCTCCAGGTAGGAGTCGTACCACTCGACCCGGTTGCGACCGAGCTGGCGGGCCCGGCGGCGGGCCAGGTCCGCCCGGCGCAGCACATCGTCCGCCCCGGCACCGCCGGCCACCTCGGCCATGCCGATGCTGGTCTGCAGCGCAACCACCGCGCCGGGCAGCTGGCACGGCTCGCGCAACGCCGCGACCAGCCGCGCCCCGGTCCCGTACGCCAGCATCGGGCCGGCGACGGTGACAACCGCGAACTCGTCGCCGCTGAGCCGGGCGACCACGTCGTCCGGCTCCACCGTGTCCCGCAGCCGCCGCCCCACCTCGACCAGCACCGCGTCGCTGACCTCCCGCCCGTACTGCTCGTTGACGCCGACCAGCCCGTAGAGGTCGATGATCAGCAACGCACCGGGGTGACCGGGCAGGTCCCGCTGGTTGGCGATCTGGCGCATCAGCTCCCGGCGGTTCGCCAACCCGGTCAGCTGGTCGGTGAAGCCGAGCTTGTACAGCCGCCGCTCCAGGTGCGCCCGCTCCCCCACGTCGCGCACATGCACCACGAGCGCTCCGACCTCGGGCACCGTCCGCTGGTCAGACACGGTGGACTCGGTGTCCCGCCACCGACCGTGGCCGTCCCGCAGCCGGGCGGTGACCAACGGGGTCCGAGTGGTCGGCACCAGCCGGCCAGTCACCACGCCGGCCAGCACCGCGATCACCTCAGGGACGTCCTCCGGATGCATCAGCTCGATGAACGGTCGGCCGAGCACCTGTGCGTCGGCCAGCCCGAACAGTCGCGCGGCGGCCGGTGACTGCCACCGCACCCGCAGGTCGTCGCCAAGGGTCAGGGTGAGATCGTTGCCGCCGGAGACCAACGAGCGGAAATGCGCCTCCTGGATGCTCAGCCGCCGGGCGTAGGACCGCACGTCGGCCGCGGCCATCATCTCCCGGACCACCAGCGTCGGGATCACCGCAAGGCCGAGCAGGACCGACGTACGGTCGAACGATCCCTGGGTCGCCACGTGGTACGCGGCGGCCAGCGCGGCCACCACCGCCGGCACCGTCAACAGTGGGTACGCGGTGAGCCGGCCGCGCGCCGGGGTGACCGGCTGCGAGCCTGCCCGCTGTGCCCGCTGCGCCCCGATGACCAGTAGCAGCATGCCGCCGACCGCCGGGGCCGTCGACAGGCACCAGAGCCAGCCGGCGGTGCCGTACGCGAAGCAGACAGTTGGAGCGGCCAGCCCCACGAGGAGCGCGATGGAGCCGCCACCGCAGTAGAGCACCGCTGGGCGTTGCCTCCGCATCCCCAGGGCGGTGACCACGCTGATCGACCCAGCCCCGATCACGCTCAGCTCGACGAAGAGTACGGCCGACGACGCAGTGTCGACCGGCGAGAGCAGCCAGCTGGCGAAGATCAGGCTGATCCCCAGGCTCAGCCCGTCGACCACCCGCCGCAGCCGCAGCCGCCAGGTCTCGGCGACGCCCGGCAGCAGCAGAATCGCCGCGAGGTGGCCGGCCAGCGCGAGGATGAGCCCGCTGAGCGCCAGGCCGGTCCGGGCCGCCGGCGGGCTGAAGGCGGCGACGCAGACCGCAGTGGCGCCGCCGATGCTGGTCACGGCGAGCAGATTGGCTCCGCGGCAGTTCCGGAGATCGCCGGTACGGGCGTGCGCGGTGACGGCCATCCGCGACAGCCGCAGACCGGGCATGCCGACGCCGAACAGCACCGCGCCGAGCACCGCGACCGGGGCGGTCAGCAGGCCGGCCGCGCCGGCGGTCAGCAGCAGCGCGGCGGCGCCGGCCTGTGCGGGCAGGGTCCAGCCGGGGGGTTGGGCCCGATGGGGACGGGGACGGGATGGTTCGGGGAACGCCTCAGGCACGGTGGCCGTCGCCTCCACGGAAGGGGTCGGGGCAAAGCCGGGCCGGGTCGGCCCACTGTGCCGGACACAACGAACCAGTCCGGCGCCGGGTTACGGGGCGGTCACCGGAAATTTCCGGCGGGTTTCCGCAACCGGAACCGTCGGGTGCCCCCGGCCTGGTCGGGCGGCCGGGTCGGGCGGCGCACTCGCCGATGCCACCCGACCTACCCGGCAGCCGACACCCACCGGCCGGATGCCAGGATTGTCGGATGAGTCGCAGGGTAACTGTCCGGTTCCGGCCGCACCAGGCGATCATGCTGGCGGCGGTGATCGCGTTCGTCGGGTCACTGCCGCTGGCCAGTGCCCGCTGGTATCTGCTGCCGGTCCTGCTGCTGCCGCTGGCGATCGCGATCTGGGCGGTCCGCTCCGGAACCGATGCCGACCCGGCCGGGCTCCGGGTGCGGGCGCTGATCGGCCAGCGCCGGATCGGCTGGTCGCGGGTAGCCGAGCTGGCGGCCGACCCGCAGGGCCGGGCGGTGGCGCTGCTCACCGACGGCGAGCGGGTACGGCTACCCGCCGTACGGGCCGACGACCTGCCCCGGCTGATCGCCGCCAGCGGACAACCGCTCGACCCGGCGACTCCGCTCGACCCGGCGACTCCGCTCGACCCGGCGACTCCGACGGCCGACGCGACCGACGAACCGGCTACGCCGCCGACTCAATAGCCGTCCACCACCACGTTGTCCAGCGGCTCGCCCGCAGCCAGCCGGGTGACCTGCCGACCCGCCAGGGCGTACGCGCGAGGCAGCAGACCGCGTACCGACCCGGCGATGTGTGGACTGATCACCACGTTCGGCAACCTCCATAGCGGATGGTCTGCGGGCAGCGGTTCCGGGTCTGTCACGTCGAGTACGGCGCAGATCCGGCCGCTGGACAGCTCCGCGGTGAGCGCCGCAGTGTCGACCACCGGGCCGCGGGCGGCGTTGACCAGCAGCGCACCGTCGCGCATCGCGGCCAGCACGGCCGCGTCGACCATCCCCCGGGTCCGGTCGGTCAGCGGCACGATCAACACCACGATGTCGGCGTACGGCAACAGGGCGGGCAGCTCGTCGACGCCGTGCACCTGGACGGCCGGCCGGGCGGTCCGGGCCACCAGCGTGAACTCCACCTCGAACGGGGACAGCCGCGCACGCAGCGCGGCACCGATCGATCCGGCGCCGACGATGAGGACCCGTTTGCCGGCCAGCTCGTCGGTCGGGGCGAACTGCTCGTACGACCATTCTCGACGGGTCTGTGCCCGGATGAAGCCGGCGAAGTCGCGGACGTGAGTGAGGATCGCAGCGGCGATCCACTCCGCCGTCGACGAGTCGTGCACCCCGCGCGCGTCGCAGAGCGTCAGGTGCTCCGGCAGCCGCCCCACCCATGCGTCGGCACCGGCGGACAGCAACTGCACCACCTGAAGGTCCGGCATCTTGCCGGCCAGCTCCGCCGCTCCGGGCCGGGCCAGGAACGGCGGCACCCAGAACCGCACGCCGGCGGGGTCGGACGGCAGCTGGGTGAGGTCGGCGGCGACCTCGACGGTCACCTCGTCGGGCAGCCGGCCGAGCAGTTGTCGGCCGTGCGGGTGGGGGATCCAGACTTTCACCGGTCCGACGATAGCGGGCCATCCGGGTCCGGTCCGCTCAGGCCGGGCATCTCATGATCATCCGGTCACGCGACATCACTCTGCATCTGACGCCCGCTGCCTGCTTCTGAACAGGCTATCGCCGTCGGGACCGGTCACAGTCCGGTGCCACAGGGTCGACTACGACGTTTCCCTTGCGCGGAAACCACTATCCGGGAATTCGCCCGTAGCCGGTGCCGCCGACGCGGGAGCGACCCCGGCCACGGGCTCGTCCCACGACCGGTGCCGCTGCGGTTCTGGCCGGACCTGCAGCGGGTCAGGCAGGTTCGTAGGTCATGCAGTCGGCCGTCTCCCGGCTCGGCCCGACCCGGATCGCCGGTGCCCGGCACTCCAACTCGGCGTTGAACCGGCAGTCGGCGCGCTTGCAGGCACCAACCTGGGCGATCACCGCGTCGAGGCCGCCTTTGGACGAAATGTCGAAGAAGGTGGTGCAGCTGGCGCTGTCCGCCTCGGTCCCGATCGTGATAGCGAAGGCGTGGCAGCCCTCGTGCTGGTTGTACGCGCACTCCACGACGGTGCACTCCTGCACCCGGGGCATCTCCATCATCGCGGTCATGGTGGTCCTCCTAGCTTGGCAGCATCCGGCAGCGGCAGCGTCACCGCCACTGTGGGAAAACAGTAGTCCACTGCGATCGAATATATGGCGCTTATTCACTTCTCGCAATTTTGGGAACCCTTACCTAACACCATTTGATTTCATATTGGATACCCTCACCTAAGTACCCGGGGACGCCATCGGATGCGGATGTCCGGCAGCGGACTAGTCTGGTGCGGGTGAACGCTCGCCTGCCGTACCGCCGCTCGTCGCGTCGCCCGACCGCCGCGATCACGGCGACCGCCGCCGCCAGCCTGACCACCCTGCTGCTCGCCGGCGGCTGCACGTTCGGCGAGCCGGAGCCGGACCAGGCCGGCGCGCCCCCCACTTTCCCCGCCCCGACCGAGACACCGGCCGGCGGCGGCGTCGATCAGCAGGTAGCCGTCACCGTGCTGGCCAGCAGGCTGGCGGTGCCGTGGGGGGTGGCGTTCCTGCCGGACGGCGCCGCGCTGGTCACCGAGCGGGACAGCGCCAAGATTCTGCAGGTCGGGCCCGGTTCGAGCCCGGACGGGCTGGACGTCACCGAGGTGCAGACCATCGACCAGGTCGACGGCGGCGGTGAGGGCGGGCTGCTCGGCATCGCCGTCTCCCCCGAGTACGCCACCGACGAAACGGTGTTCATCTACTACTCCACCGCCGAGGACAACCGGATCGCCCGGCTGACGCTGGGCGACGAACCGGAACCGATCGTCACCGGCATCCCGCTCTCCGGCATCCACAACGGCGGCCGGCTCGCCTTCGGGCCCGACGGCTACCTGTACGCCACCACCGGCGACGCCTCGGACACCGGCCTGTCCCAGGACCAGGAGAGCCTCGGCGGCAAGATTCTGCGGATGACACCGGACGGCGAGCCGGCCCCCGACAACCCGTTCCCCGACTCGCTGATCTGGTCGTTGGGCCACCGAAACGTGCAGGGCATCGCCTGGGACGCTCAGGACCGGCTGTACGCCACCGAGTTCGGCCAGAACTCCTGGGACGAAATCAACCTGATCGAGCCGGGCGAGAATTACGGTTGGCCGCAGGTCGAGGGCGAAGGCGGGGACGGACGATTCGTCGACCCGCTGATTGTCTGGCCGACCGGAGAGTCCTCCTGCTCCGGGGCGGCCGTGGTGGACCGGATCCTGGCCGCCGCCTGTCTGCGCGGCGAGCGGCTGTGGCTGGTCGAGCTGACCGAGTCCGGTACGGTGTTCGGCCAGCCCCGCGCGCTGCTAACCGAGGAGTACGGTCGACTACGCACCGTCGTGCGGGCACCGGACGGCTCGGTCTGGTTGACCACCTCGAACCAGGACGGCCGGGGCGAACCGGCCCCGGAGGACGACCGTATCCTGCGGCTGGTCTTCGCCGACGGCGGAGCCGGGCGCAGCTGACCCCACCAGCCTCCCCACCTTCGATCAGACAGGCATGATCTCAGCATGAGCGACGAGCAAACGGCCGACCGGAGCCGTCCCGGCCAGCAGCCGGGCCGTCCGGCTCAGCAGCCGGGTCGCCCCGGGCGGTGGCTGGCACACGCCGGGCGACGGCTCGGCTCGGTCAGCCGTACCGCAGGTCGCGGATTCGGGCGGGCCGCGCGGTCACGAGCCACCCGACGGATCGGCGTGGCGCTCGCGGTCGTCGCGGTCAGTCTGGCCGGGGTCGTCATCGGTGTCCTGCTCGGGGCTCGTGCCGACGTCGACATCGGCCCGTTCCGGGCCGAGATGGCGGTGACCCCGGCGGTGGACGGCGGCACCACCATGGCCATCCCGCCGCTCGGCGCGCTGCACGTCGACAGCCACGAAGGGCCGGTCCAGCTCTCCATCCGGCTCGGCTCCCTCGACCAGGTCCGCACCCTCGCCCTGCTCGACGACCCGAACGCGATCACCCGGGCCAGTCAGACCGTGGTCGGCGACGTCACCGAGGGGGTGCTGCGGCTCGGTATCCGTACCATCGCGGTCGCCGTGCTCACCACCTTGATCCTCGCCGCGCTGGTCTTCCGCGACACCCGCCGGGTCGCCTGGTCTGGCACCCTGGCGCTGCTGATCACCGGCGGCAGCATCGGCGTCGCGGCGGCGACCATCCGGCCGGAGTCGATCGAGGAGCCACGGTACGAGGGTCTGCTGGTCAACGCCCCGGCGGTGGTCGGTGACGTACAGCGGATCGCCACCAACTACAGCCAGTACGCCGAACAGCTGCAGCACATCGTCAGCAATGTCAGCCGGATCTACACCACCGTGTCGACGCTGCCCGTCTACCAGGCAGCCGAGGGCACCACCCGGGTGCTGCACGTGTCGGACATGCACCTCAACCCGACCGGCTGGTCGGTGATCCGTACCGTGGTCGAGCAGTTCGACATCGACGTGGTGATCGACACCGGGGACATCACCGACTGGGGCAGCGAGCCGGAGGCGAACTACGTCGCCTCGATCGGGCTGTTGGAGGTGCCGTACGTGTTCATCCGCGGCAACCACGACTCGATCCGCACCCAGGAGGCGGTCGCCAGCCAGCCGAACGCGATCGTGCTGGACAACGAGGTCACCGAGGTCGCCGGGCTGGCCATCGCCGGTATCGGCGACCCCCGGTTCACCCCCGACAAGCAGACCAGCCCGGCCGACGGCGGGTTGTCCAAGCCGGCCACCGACCAGGTGATCGGGGTCGGCGAGCAGCTTGCCGCGACGATCCTGGGCACCGACGAACCGGTAGATATCGCCCTGGTGCACGACCCGGTGTCGGCCGGCCCGCTGTCCGGCACCACGCCGCTGGTGCTGGCCGGGCACACCCACAACCGGGAGGTCCGGATGCTCGCCGAGATCCCCGGTGAGCAGCCGACCCGGCTGATGGTGGAGGGTTCGACCGGCGGGGCCGGACTGCGCGGTCTGGAGGGCGAGGAGCCGACGCCATTGGCCTTGACGGTGCTGTACTTCGACGCCGAGCACCAGTTGCAGGCGCACGACGACATCCGGGTCGGCGGTACCGGCCAGGCCCAGGTCACCCTGGAACGGCACGTCATCGCCGGCGCTGAACCGGAAGCGGATCCGTCGGCATCGCCGACTCCTACCGCCGATCCGTCCGCGACCCCGACTACCACTCAGTCCGCGACCCCGGCACCCAGCCCGTCCTGAGTTCCACCTTGGTCCCGGAAGCCGGCCCTGGCCGGATGACCGCGCCGGGGCGGCGCAGCGCCGCCGCGCGGACCATCACCATCATCATCTGGCCGTCCCGGTTGCCGTGCAGTCGGGTGCCCAGCAGATGAATCCATTCGATATTCGGGTGGGCGGCCTCGGCGCGGACGTGGATGACCCTCAGTCGCAGGGGTCCGTCACCATTCAAATAGTCGCTCGCGCCGATTTCGATGACGTCCCACGGCTGCACCAGCGGCGATCTTGTCGACTCAGTCATCGCCACCTGCCCCGGTCGCCGGGTCGGCAGTGAGCCAGATGCCGACCGAGGCGAGCAGCCGGCGGATGGTCCGGGCGGCATCGCGGTCGTACCGGTCCAGGTAGGCCACCGCGAGCCGCAGCCCCGGACAGGTGATCGTGCCGCAGCGCGGACACCCGGTCACCGGGTCGGGCAGGTGCATCGCGGCCAGGTGGCGGGCGCGGGCGATCACCGGGTGGTTGACGTAGCCGGGCACGGCGCTGCCGGTCGGCACCGACATCCAGCCGAGTACGCCGTGCCGGCGCAATTGATCTTTGTCATTCATTCTTGCACCACGCGTCCCCCACCGGGACGACAATGGACGCCTTCTCGAATTCCCCACTCCTCCACCCTGGACTTCCCCGCCTCCCCTATGGAAGGTGGGCTTTGTCCTCGTAGCAACAACATCCGTCACGGGGCAACCCCTGCCCACCGCAAAGCGATTCTGTAGAGAGCTGGAGGAAACGAATGTCTGGAGCAGCGAGCGCATATCTGATAGCGGAGCTCCGCCGCCGCCGCGAGTTGGCCGGGCTCACCCAGGAACAGTGGGGCGCCGCCCTGCACTGGTCGGCCCAGCACGTCAGCGCGGTCGAGCGCGGTGCCCGGCCGATCCGGCTCGACTACCTGGCCACCATCGACCGGGTCTTCAACTGCGACTACTCGACCCTCTGGGAGCTGCTGCTGCGCACCGAGCGGGCCCCGGTCTGGCTGCGCCCGTGGCTGGAGCACGAACGGGAGGCGATCATGCTGCGCTGCTACGAGCCGCTGCTGGTGCCCGGCCTGCTGCAGACCGAGGCGTACGCCCGCGTCATCCTCACCCATGCCGGGGTGGCGATCGACGACGTCGACACCACCGTCGGCGACCGGCTCGGCCGGCAGGAGATCCTGCACCGGGCCGAGCGGCCGTGCCGCTTCGTCGGGGTGATCGACGAGGCGGTGCTGCCCCGGGGCTGAACGGCCCGTTCACTCTGGCCAGCCTGGACGGCCGGGCGGCCGGCTTCGTCGACGGGCCGTTGGAGGGCCAGACCATCGAGTTGGAGGCCGATCTGACCAGACTGGAGCATGCCTGGGAGTCGCTGCGGGAGTACGCTCTGCCCAGCGAGCAGTCCGTGGCGTTGATGCAGGAGGCAGCCGACAGATGGGCATGACGACCGATCCTCGACCGGCCTGGCGGACCAGCAGCCGCAGCAACGGCACCGGCGGCAACTGCGTCGAAGTCGCCGACAACCTGCCCGGCCGGGTCCTGGTCCGCGACAGCAAGAACCGCACCGGCGGCACCCTCACCTTCTCCCCCGCAGCCTGGCAGACATTCGTCAGCCACCACCAGCGGTAAATGACGCGAGCCGCGTCGGGCAGTGCCCGACGCGGCTCGTCCGCTGTGGTTGGCCGCGCGCCCGCCTCAGCCCTGTGCGCCGAGGCGGGACAGGATCAGCTCCCGGACGGTACGCGCGTCAGCCTGGCCCCGGGTCGTCTTCATCACCGCGCCGACCAGCGCCCCGGCCGCCGCCACCTTGCCGTCGCGGACCTTCGCCGCGATGTCCGGGTTGGCGGCGATCGCCTCGTCGACGGCGACGGTCAACGCACCGGTGTCGGAGACCACCTCCAGGCCGCGCGCGGTCATCACCTCGGTCGGCGTGCCCTCCCCGGCGGCCACCGCCTCCAGGACGGTACGGGCCAGCTTGTCGTTGAGCTTGCCGGCGTCGACCAGCCCCTGCAGCTCGGCCACGTGCGCCGGGGTGACCCCCAGCGCGGTCAGCTCCACACCGGACTCGTTGGCCCGGCGGGCCAGCTCACCCAGCCACCACTTGCGGGCACCGGCCGGGGTGGTGCCGGCCGCCACGGTCTGCTCGATCAGCTCGACCGCGCCGGCGTTGACCACCGACTGCATGTCGTGGTCGGTCAGCCCCCACTGCTCCTGCAGCCGCTTGCGGTGCACCCGGGGCAGCTCCGGCAGGGCCGCCTTCAGCTCGGCCACCCAGGCGGCGTCCGGGGCGAGCGGCACCAGGTCAGGCTCCGGGAAGTAGCGGTAGTCGGTGGCGGTCTCCTTGGACCGGCCCGACGTGGTGTCGCCGCTGTCCTCGTGGAAGTGCCGGGTCTCCTGCACGATCCGGCCACCGGCGTCGAGCACCGACGCCTGGCGCAGCATCTCCGCGCGTACCGCCCGCTCCACCGACCGCAGCGAGTTGACGTTCTTGGTCTCGGTGCGGGTGCCCCACTCGGTCTGCCCGACCGGGGTCAGCGAGGTGTTGACGTCGCAGCGCAGCGAGCCCTGCTCCATCCGTACGTCGGACACGCCCAGCGAACGGATCACGTCCCGCAGCTCGGTGACGTACGCGCGGGCCACCTGCGGTGCCCGGTCCCCGGTGCCGGGGATCGGCTTGGTGACGATCTCCACCAGCGGGATGCCGGCCCGGTTGTAGTCGACCAGCGACTCGGTCGCACCGTGAATGCGCCCGGTCGCGCCGCCGACGTGCAGCGTCTTGCCGGTGTCCTCCTCCAGGTGCACCCGCTCGATGCCGATCCGCACCATCTCGCCGTCGACCTCGACGTCGAGCCAGCCGTCCACGCACAGCGGCTCGTCGTACTGGCTGATCTGGTAGTTCTTCGGCATGTCCGGGTAGAAGTAGTTCTTCCGGGCGAACCGGCACCAGTCGGCGATCGAGCAGTTGAGTGCCAGCCCGATGCGGATCGTCGCCTCGATCGCCGCCTTGTTCGCTACCGGCAGCGAGCCGGGCAGCCCGAGGCAGACCGGGCAGACCTGGGTGTTCGGCTCGGCGCCGAACCCGGTCGGGCAGCCGCAGAACATCTTGGTGTTGGTGCCCAGCTCGACGTGCGTCTCCAGGCCGATCACCGGCTCGTAGCGGGCGACGACATCCTCGTACGTGGGCAACGCGGTCGTGCTCATCTCACAGCTCCAACTCTCGATCGCAGGTCAGCACGTCGCCGCTCAGAGCTCCGGCGGGGTGAGGGTGCCGACCGCCGACTCCAGGGCCGCCGCGACCCGGTACATCCGGTCGTCGGCCATCGTGGGTGCCATCACCTGCAACCCGACCGGCAGCCCGTCGGCCAGCCCGCACGGCACCGAGATGGCCGGGCCGCCGTACAGGTTGGTCGGGATGGTGAACAGGTCGGCCAGATACATCTGGTACGGGTCGGCGGTGCGCGCCCCGAGCGGGAACGCCACGAACGGCGTGGTCGGCGAGATCAGCACGTCGACCTGCTCGAACGCGGCGGTGAAGTCGCGGGTGATCAGGGTACGGACCTTCTGCGCCTGCCCGTAGTAGGCGTCGTAGTAGCCGCTGGACAGCGCGTACGTGCCGAGCATGATGCGCCGCTTTACCTCCTGACCGAAGCCCTGGTCGCGGGTCAGCGACATGACCTCTTCCAGGGACCGGTTGCCGTCGTCGCCGCTGCGCAGCCCGTACCGGACGCCGTCGTAGCGGGCCAGGTTGGACGAGCATTCACTCGGCGCGATCAGGTAGTACGCCGGCAGCGCGTAGTCGAAGTGCGGGCAGGAGACCTCGACGACCTCGGCCCCGAGCTTGGTCAGCGCGTCGACGGCGTCACGGAAGGCGGCCAGTACGCCCGGCTCGGCGCCTTCGCCGGAGGCGAACTGGGTGACCAGGCCGAGCCGGACCCCGGTCAGATCACCGGCGGCTCCGGCGCGGGCCGCTTCGACCACCGGCGGCACGGCGGCCGGGATCGAGGTGGAGTCGCGCGGGTCGTGGCCGGCGATCGCCTCGTGCAGCAGCGCCGCGTCGAGCACCGTCCGGGCGCACGGTCCGGGGGTGTCCAGCGAGGAGGAGAAGGCGATCAGCCCGTACCGGGAGGTGCCGCCGTAGGTCGGCTTGACGCCGACGGTGCCGGTGACCGCACCCGGCTGGCGGATCGAGCCGCCGGTGTCGGTGCCGATCGCCAGTGGAGCTTCGCAACCGGCGACCGCGGCCGCGCTGCCGCCGCCGGATCCGCCGGGGATTCGGGTCAGGTCCCACGGGTTGTACGTCGGCCCGTACGCCGAGTACTCGGTCGACGAGCCCATCGCGAACTCGTCCATGTTGGTCTTACCGAGGATCGGCATGCCGGCAGCGCGCAGCCGGGCGACGATCGTCGCATCGTACGGTGGCCGCCAGCCGTCGAGGATCTTTGACCCGGCGGTGGTCGGTACGCCCTTGGTGGTGACGACGTCCTTGACCGCGATCGGTACCCCGGCCAGCGGGCCGAGCGGCTGCCCGGCGGCGCGGGCGGTGTCGACGGCCTGCGCGGCGGCGAGCGCACCGTCGGCGTCGACGTGCAGGTACGCGTGCACCCGCTCGTCGACGCCGGCGATCCGGTCCAGGTGGGCGCGGGTCACCTCGACGGCGCTGGTGTCGCCGCCGGCGATCAGCCCGGCCAGCTGCGCGGCGGTCATCCCGGTGAGTTCGGACATGGTTCAGACCTCCTCGTCCAGGATGCGCGGCACCCGGAACCGGCCGTCCTCGGCGTCCGGGGCGGCGGCGAGCGCGGCGTCGCGGTCCAGACCGGGGACGACGACGTCGTCGCGCAACACGTTGGTCAGCGGCACCGAGTGCGAGGTGGGCGGGATGTCGTCGGCGGCGACCTCGCCGATCCGGGCGACGGACTGCAGGATGACGTCGAGCTGGCCGGCGAACGTCGCCAGTTCGTCCTCGGTCACGGCCAGCCGCGACAGTCGCGCCAGGTGCGCGACCTCCTCGCGGGAGATGGCGGCCATCTGCGCCCCCTTCGTACGGTGATCGAACGGTTGGCCCGGGACTCTCGCTCAGCGTGGCTCAGCGGGCCGGACCCGACGAGTCTATTTCTCCGGTGGGCCGGCCGAGTCATCGGGCGGGCCGGGCGGGTCTGGCCGCCGGTCTGACGGCGGGTCTGCCGAGTCATCCAGCAGGCCGGGCGGAACGCCACGTGGGCCGGGGACCAGTGGACGGTACCGGGCCAGCCAGCTGACCAGTTCGTCGGCGGGCATCGGCCGGGCGTAGAACCAGCCCTGGGCGACGTGGCAGCCGAGCGCGTGCAACCGCCGCCAGGAGGCGTCGTCCTCGACGCCTTCGGCGACCACCCGCAGCCCGAGCGCCCGGGCCAGCTCGATCACCGAACGGACGATGGCCGCGTCGTCGGTGTCGGCGGCCATGCCGAGGACGAACGAACGGTCGATCTTGACTTCGGACAGCGGGAGCCGGCGCAGGTGCTGCATGGACGAGTAGCCGGTGCCGAAGTCGTCCAGGGCGATCGCCACCCCGATGGCGTCCAGCCGGGAGATGGTGGCCAGCACCCGCCGGGGGTCGGCCATCAACGCCCCCTCGGTGATTTCCAGCTGAAGTTGCTCGGGTGACAGGTTGTAGCGGGCGAGCCGGTCGGAGATCTGATCGGCGATCTCGCCGGTGTGCAGGTCGCGGACGCTGACGTTGACGGCTGCCCGCATGGTGATCCCGGCGGCGGCCCACTTGGCGATCTGCTCGACGACGTCATCGACGACCCGACGGGTGAGCAGGCGCATCACGGCGCTCTGCTCGGCAACCTTGATCAGCTCTTCCGGGTCGACCATGCCCCGGCGCGGATGCCGCCAGCGCAGCAGCGCCTCCACCCCGACCACCTCGCCGGTCGCAATCTCCACCTGCGGCTGGTAGTACATGGTGATCTCGCCGACGTCGTCGACCTCCCGACCGGGGTCGGCCGCGTGCGCGCCGTTGACGTCGAGCACCCGACGCAGGTCGGCGAGGAGACTGAGCCGTTCCGGCGTGTTGTGGTCCGACTCGGCCGTGTAGACGGCGGTGCCGTCACCGGTGTCCTTGGCGTCGTACATGGCGACGTCGGCGTGCTGCAGCAGGGTGGCGAAGTCCCCACCGTGCTCGGGGTAGAGGGCGATGCCCACCGATCCGCCGACGTCCAGCGGCAGCCCGTCCAGGGCGACCGGCTCAGCGAGCGCGGTCACCACTTGTTCGGCGATGTCCCGGGCCTCGTCCGCCCCGGTGAGTCGGGTGGCCAGAATGGCGAACTCGTCACCGCCGAGCCGGACCACCAGGTCCTGCGGTCGGACCACCATGGCCAGCCGCAACCCCACCTCGACCAGCAGCCGGTCGCCGACCAGGTGCCCCAGCGCGTCGTTGACCCGCTTGAACCGGTCCAGGTCGAGCAGCAGCAGCGCCATCCGGGCATCCGGCGCACCGCGGCGGAGCGCGTTGGCGTGTGCCGGCACCTGGTCGGCGATCTCGCCGATCAGTGCCTTGCGGTTGGCCAGCCCGGTCAACGGGTCCAGCCGGGCCGACCGTTCCTGCTCGCTGGCCAACGCAGCCATCCGGTAGACCGCGTACAGCGGCACCAGCACCAGCGGGATCAGCGCCGGGTCGACCTGCGCGGCGACCACCAGCACCGGCCCGAGCAGCAGCAGCGACCCCGTGGAGGACAGCTCGAAGCCGATGCCACGGCGGGCCGACCGCCACCACCGGCCGCCGAAGCGCAGCCGGATCGCCAGGGTGACCGTGCTGTAGTTGACCGCCGACCAAGCGGCCGCCGCGCCGACCGCCACCGCGACGTCGCTCCAGGCCAGCTCCGCGGCGCCGGCGAAGGTGCCCGGCCCGGCCAGTCCGGCCACCGCCGCTGCGGCGGCGAGCGCCAGCGCGTACTGCGAGCTGTTGAACAGGGCCCGCCACGGCACGTGCCGGGCCCGCCAGGCGAAGACCGCAACCGCGACGGCCTGCACCGCGACCGCCGGGCCGAGGCCCCAGGCGAGCAGGATGGCGAAGGTGAAACAGACCGACGGGAAGACCTCGGATCGGCGCCGCCGGCCCGGTGGGGTGAACGGTCGGGCGTCGCCGACCACCGCGAGCAGGGCCATCAGCCAGAATGCCGCCGGCAGGTCGGAAATCTGGGCGGGCAGGTTCAGCAACGGTACGGCGCAGACGGCGAGCGCCGCAGCGGTCACGCCGCCAACGAAGCCGAAGAAACCAGGCGCGCGTTCCGGAGGAACGGAGTTCCGCAGTGCCGCGGCCTCCATCTGCCCTCCCGTCGCGCTCCCGTGGCCCGCTTCGCCGACTCAGCACGAGCCGGGCGTCCCACCGACGTCCTACACCTTAAGGATGGACGGCCGGCGGGTCAGGGGTGAAGCGCGGTCGTGACTGATTTGAGACGCGGTCGGCGAATGCCCGCCGCGGGATTCCCGGCCGTCGAGAAATGGCATCCGCCAATTGTCGGAGCTCCGGCGATGGTCCGGGCCGGCCGGCGCCGGAGCGCCGCTAGCTGGCGGCGGCGGGCTCGGCCGTACCGGCCGGATCGGCAGGCTGGGCGGACTCGGCCGGCTGGTCCGGTTCGTTGACGGCGACCGCTCGGGCCGCGTCCGTCCCTTCCTCGAGGAGAACCCCGAAGCCTGCCTCGTCGAGCACCGGGACACGCAGTGATACGGCCTTGTCGTACTTCGATCCCGGGCTGTCGCCGACCACCACGAACCCGGTCTTCTTCGACACCGAGCCGCTGACTTTACCGCCTCGGGACTGCACCGCCTCGGCCGCCTCGTCACGGGAGTACCCGGCGAGCGAACCGGTGATCACGACGGTGACGCCGACCAACGGACGCGGCGCCTGGTCGTCACCGGCTTCCTCGACCATCCGCACGCCCGCCACACGCCAGCGCTGGACCACCTCCTGAGCGTGTGGGGCGGCGAACCAGTCGGCGGCGGCTGCGGCGATCACCGGGCCGACCCCGTCGACGTCGACCAGTTGCTCCTGGCTAGCGGCGGCGATCGCGTCGATCGAACGGAACTCGCGGGCCAGCGCCTGGGCGGCGACCGGGCCGACGTGCCGGATGGAGAACGCGACGATGATCCGCCACAGCGGCCGTTGTTTGGCCTCGGCAAGGTTGGCCAGCAGCTTCTTCGCGTTCTCGGTCAGCTCCCCGCTCTGGTTGCAGAAGAACTCGACTCCGGACAAGCGGTCCGCATCAAGATCGAATAGGTCGCCGATGCTCTGCACGGCACCGGAATCGACCAGGGCGATCGCCGACCGCTCCCCCAGCGCCTCGATGTCGAGAACACTGCGACCGGCGATGTACTCCAGCTTGCGGGTCAACTGCGCCGGGCAGTCAAGATTCGGACACCGGATATCGGCGTCACCTTCTTTTTCGTAGCGCAGCTCGGTGCCACACTCCGGGCACTCGGTCGGCATCACGAACTCGCGCTCGGCGCCGGTCCGCAGATCGACGACCGGGCTGACCACTTCGGGAATGACGTCGCCCGCTTTCCGCAGGACCACCATGTCGCCGATCAGTACCCCTTTGCGGGCCACCTCTCCGGCGTTGTGCAGGGTGGCGAAGCCGACCGTCGAACCGGCCACCTTGACCGGGTCGAGCACCGCGTACGGGGTGACCCGCCCGGTCCGTCCGACGTTGACCTTGACGTCGAGCAGCCGGGTGTTGACCTCCTCCGGCGGGTACTTGTAGGCGATCGCCCAACGCGGAGCGCGACTGGTGGAGCCGAGACGGCGCTGGACCGACACCTCGTCGATCTTGACCACCACGCCGTCGATCTCGTGCTCCACCTCATGGCGGTGCGAGGCGAAGTGGGCGATGAAGTCACGCACCCCGTCGCGGTCGCCGACCACCTGCCAGCGTTGGCTGATCGGCAGCCCCCAGTCGGCCAGCTGCCGGTACGCGTCGGACTGGCGTACCGGCTCGAAGCCTTTGCGCGCCCCCAGGCCGTGCACCACCATGCGCAGCCCGCGTCCAGCGGTGATTCGGGGATCCTTCTGCCGCAGCGAGCCGGCGGCGGCGTTACGCGGGTTCGCGAACGGCGCCTTCTCCTGGGCGACCAGGCTGGCGTTGAGCTCGTCGAACGCGGCCACCGGGAAGTAGATCTCGCCACGCACCTCCAGCAGCTCGGGTGCCTCACCAGCCAACCGCTCCGGGATCTGCCGGATGGTCCGCACGTTCGGGGTGATGTCCTCGCCAACCCGACCGTCGCCCCGGGTCGCCGCCCGGGTCAGCACGCCCCGCTCGTAGGTGAGGTTGACCGCGAGGCCGTCGACCTTCAGCTCGCACAGGTAGTTGACCGGGCCACCGGCGTCGCGCTCGACCCGGTCGGCCCAGGCCGTGAGCTCATCGTCGTCGAAGGCGTTGTCCAGGCTCATCATCCGCTCGGCGTGGTTCACCGGGGCGAACTGGGTGGCGTATGCGTAGCCCACCCGCTGGCTGGGCGAATCCGGCGTACGCAGCGACGGGTGCCGCTCCTCCAGCTGGTTCAGCTCCCGGATCAGCAGGTCGTACTGCCCGTCAGAAATCTCCGGCGCGTCGAGGACGTGGTAGCGGAACTGGTGGCGATCGATCTCCTCGGCGAGCGTGGCGTGCCGCTCCCGGGCGGCCGCGTCGGGCTCCTCACCGGCCTGCGCCTGCCCGGCGGCGCTGACCTGCTGCGGAACGACTTCCTCGGACACCGGCTGACCTCCGTGTTCGGATCTACCTGCGCACCGTATCGGTCGGCACCGACATTCGCGGATACCGGCCGGCGGTCCGACCGCGGTCACCCGTGTGGCGGCCCGACCGCGGTCACTCGCGAACCGGCCCGGTCACTCGCCCTGGACGAGGTTGAACACGGCCACCCCGGCGCACCACAGGAAGCACAGCACGAAGACCACCACCAGCACGGCGATGATCAGTCCGCGGTACATCCGCCACCAGCCGCGCTGACCGGCGGCCGGGTCACCGTCGCTGTCACCGTGGTAGCTCATCGCCACCAACGGTAACCGTAGGCACACCCCGGGCGGCAGTGTTCCACGGCCGAGACCCCACCGCACTCCACCGCCGGCCGCCTGCCGGGTCAGCCCTCGGACAGCCGCCGGCCGGCGTCGCGGCAGGCGGCGAGCGCGGCCCGGGCGTACGGCACGGTCGCCCCGGCCAGCCCGCACGCCGGGGTCACCACCACCTGGGCGGCGGCCTGCTCCGCCGGGAACCCCAGCTTCGACCAGAGGGTACGGACCTGTCCCGCCGCCCGCGCCGAGGTCGGTGCCGCCGCGCCGGACGCTTCCCCGGTCGCCGGCACCACCCCGGCGAACAGCCCCATCCCGGTGTCGATCGCCGCACCGACCGAGTCCAGGTCGGTGAGCAGCTCCAGGTCGGCGGCGATCGCGACGGCTCCGGCTGCCTGCAGCAGACCCACCGGTACACCGGGGGCGCAGCAGTGCACCACCACCGGCACACCGACGCCGGAGATCACCTCGGCGAGCAGGTCCCGGACGGTGCCGGCGGCGACCGCCCGGTAGGTGCGCAGACCGCTGTCGGTGCGCAGCGTCCCGGCCAGCACGGCGGGCAGCGAGGGTTCGTCGAGTTGGAGCAGCAGCCGTGCAGCCGGCACCCGGCGGGACACCTCCGCGACGTGCTCCCGCAGGCCCTCGGTGAGCGAGGCGGCGAGGTCACGTACGGCACCGTGGTCGCGGACCAGCCGCCCGCCGAGGCCGACTTCGAGAGCGGCGGCCAACGTCCACACCCCGGCGGCCTGCAGTTTGACCGGCCCGGTGTAGCCGTCGGCCTGCTCGGTCAACTGGTCGAGGTCCCGTTCCCGCAGGTCGAGTGCGCGGCGCAGGTCCCGGCCGGGTCGGGCGGCGACCCGCCAGCGACCGGCGTACAGCTCGACCGGCAGGTCCACCAGGAAGGTGGCACCGCGCCCGATCATCTCCGCGCCCGGCCCACGGGCCGGTAGCTCGGGCAGGTGCGGCAGGCCCGGCAGTTCACCGAGGACGATCCGTTGCGCTTCGGCGACGTCGGTGCCGGGCAGCGATCCGATCCCACTGGCGGCACCCGGCGGCCAGGGCCACGGTGTGTCCGCCGCCGCCGCTGCGGCCGGCTCCGGTCCCGGCAGGTCACTCGCGTGGGTCACGGCAGGTCACTCGCGTCGGTCACGTCCGCCGACTCTACCGGTCAGCCGGCGATGGTCGCCGAGCCGAGCACCACGTCGCCGGCCGGATCGGGTCGGTAGGCGACCATCGCCTGGCCGGCGGCCACCCCCCGGACCGGCCGGTGCAGCTGGGCGTACATGCCGGCGTCGGTCAGCTCGACCACCGCCGGGGTGGTCGAGCCGTGCGCGCGCACCTGGAGCATCGCCTCGACCGGGCCGGTCGGCTGGTCCCCGCCGATCCACACCGGGCGGACACCGGTCACCGTGTCGACGTCCAGCGCCTCGGCCGGGCCGACGGTCACCGTATTGCTCGTCGGGGTGATCGACAGCACGTAGCGGGGTCGACCGTCCGGCGCGGGCACCCCGATGCCCAGGCCACGCCGCTGGCCGACGGTGAACGCGTACGCCCCGTCGTGGCGGCCGACGACCGCGCCGGTCGTCGCGTCGACCACGTCGCCCGGGACGTTGCCGAGCCGGTCGGCGAGGAAGCCGCGGGTGTCGCCGTCGGCGATGAAGCAGATGTCGTGTGAGTCGGGCTTGTCGGCCACCGCCAGCCCGCGCCGCGCCGCCTCGGCCCGGACCTGCGCCTTGGTCGAGTCGCCGAGCGGGAACATCGCCCGGTCCAGCTGGGCCCGGTTGAGCACGGCGAGCACGTACGACTGGTCCTTGGCCAGGTCGACGCTGCGCCGCAGCAGACCGTCGGGGCCGAGCCGGGCGTGATGGCCGGTGACCACCGCGTCGAACCCCAACGCCACCGCCCGGTCCAGCACCGCCGCGAACTTGATCTTCTCGTTGCAGCGCAGGCACGGATTCGGGGTACGCCCGGCGGCGTACTCGGCGACGAAGTCGTCCACCACGTCACTGTGGAACTGCTCGGCCATGTCCCAGACGTAGAACGGAATGCCGATCACGTCGGCGGCCCGCCGGGCGTCCCGGGCGTCCTCGACGGTGCAGCAGCCACGGGCCCCGGTACGGTACGTCTGCGGATTGCGCGACAGCGCGAGGTGCACACCGGTCACGTCGTGTCCGGCGGCCACTGCCCGGGCGGCCGCCACCGCCGAATCGACCCCGCCGGACATCGCCGCCAGTACTCGCACCGTACCCATCTCCTGCCTGATCGTCGCCGCACGCTCGAGGGTAGTACCGCAGCGGTGCCGGGTCAGCCGGCGGCGGGCGGCACCGGCTTCGTGCCGCGGACCGCGCCGGCCCGACGGGCCCGCTCGACCGCACCGGGCAGGGCCGCCACCAGCGCGTCGACCTCGGCCCCGGTGGAGTCGTGGCCCAGGCTGAACCGCAGCGACGAGCGGGCCCGCTCGTCGTCGTCGGCCATCGCCAGCAGCACATGCGACGGCTGCGCCACCCCGGCCGAACAGGCCGAGCCGGTCGAGCAGGCGATGCCCTGGGCATCGAGTAGCAGCAACAGCGCGTCGCCTTCGCAGCCGGGGAACGAAAAGTGCGCGTTGCCGGGAAGCCGGTCGGTCGGGTCCCCGTTGTAGATCACATCCGGTACCGCCTGGCGTACCCGTCGGACCAGGTCGTCGCGGAGCGCGCCGACCCGCGCCGCGTGCTCGGCCTGGCGTTTCACCGCCACCTCGACGGCGACCGCGAACGCGGCGATCCCGGCGGTGTCGAGCGTGCCGGAGCGGACGTCGCGCTCCTGGCCACCACCGTGCAGCAGCGGGGTGCAGGCGACGTCCCGGCCGAGCAGCAGGGCACCCACGCCGGCCGGGCCGCCGAGCTTGTGACCGCTGACGGTCAGCGCGGCGGCGCCACTGGCGGCGAAGTCGACCGGGACCTGGCCGACCGCCTGTACCGCGTCGGTGTGCAGCGGTACGCCGGCCCGCGCGGCCATCGCCGCGACGGCGGCGACCGGTTGCACGGTGCCGACCTCGTTGTTCGCCCACATGACGGTGACCAGGGCCAGCTCGTCGGCGACGGCGTCCAGCTCGGCCTGTACGGTGGCGGCGTCGACCCGACCGGTGGCGTCCACCGGCAGCCAGGTCACCTGGGCCTGCCCGTGCTCGGCGAGCCACTGCACGGCGTCGAGCACGGCGTGGTGCTCGACGGTGCTGGCCAGGATCCGCCGCCGGGCAGGAGCCGCCGCCGAACGTGCCCAGAAGATTCCCTTGACCGCGAGGTTGTCGCTCTCCGTACCGCCAGCGGTGAAGATCACCTCGGACGGCCGGGCGCCGAGGGCGGCGGCGACCCGCTCCCGTGCCTCCTCGACTGTACGCCGGGCCGCCCGTCCGGCGGCGTGCAGTGACGACGCGTTACCGACCCGACGGGCGATGGCGACGTAGGTCTCCACCGCCTCGTCGAGCATCGGCGTGGTCGCAGCGTGGTCGAGATAAGCCATCACCAGCAAGCCTATCCGCCGGGTCGGGTCCGGCGGATAGGCGGCTGGACCCGACCGGCCAGGTCGGTACGGCGGTGACCACGACGCACTGCGAGACGGTCACCTCACTTGCGCTTGCGGATCTCCTCGGCTGCCTGCGGGACCACCTTGTTCAGGTCACCAACCACACCGAAGTCGGCGAGCTCGAAGATCGGCGCCTCGCCGTCCTTGTTGACCGCCACAATGGTCTTCGCGGTCTGCATGCCGGCCCGGTGCTGGATCGCCCCGGAGATACCCAGCGCCACGTACAGCTGCGGGGAGACGGTCTTGCCGGTCTGCCCCACCTGGAACTGGTGCGGGTAGAACCCGGAGTCGACCGCGGCCCGGGAGGCGCCCACCGCGCCACCGAGCAGGTCGGCGAGCTCCTCGACCAGTTTGAAGTTGTCGCCGCTGCCGACACCGCGCCCGCCGGAGACGACCACCGAAGCCTCGGTGAGCTCCGGTCGGGAGCCGGACTGCTCGGCGACCCGCTCGACCACCCTGGCCAGCTTGTCGGAGTCGGTGACCTGCACCTGCAGCTGCTCCACCTGCGGGGTGGCCGGGGCCGGCTCGGGCGCCACCGAGTTGGGCCGCAGCGTCACCAGCGGCAGGCCCCGGGTGACCCGGGAGGTGACGATGGTGGCGCCGGCGAACGCGATCTGGGTCGCGGTGCCGTCGGCGGCCAGGTCGACCACGTCGGTCAGCAGGCCGTTGTCCAGCCGTACGGCGAGCCGCCCGGCGATTTCCTTGCCCTCCTGGGAGGAGGCGAGCAGCACCGCGCCGGGCTGTACCCGGCCGATCAGCTCGGCCAGCACGGTCACCTTCGGAGCGACGAGGTAGCCGTCGATCTCCTCGCCCTCGGCGGCGTACACCTTGCTGGCGCCGTACTCACCGAGCTTGTCGGTCATCGCGGCGGCCGCGCCGGGCCCGCCGAGCACCACCGCGGACACCTCGCCGCCCAGCTTGCGGGCCAGGGTCAGCAACTCCAGGGTGACCTTCTTGACGCCGAACTCACCGGTGGCCTCGACGACAACGAGAACCTCAGCCATGTCAACCTCCCCGCTCACACGAACTTCTCGGACGCCAGGAACTCGACCAGCTGTACGCCGGCCTCGCCGTCGTCGACGACCTTCTGCCCCGCCGACCGTGGCGGGCGCTTGTGGTGCTCGACGACCTCACTGGTCGCCCCGTCGAAGCCGACCTCGCTGGCGGCGACACCCAGATCGGCCAGGGACAGGCTCTGCACCGGCTTCTTCTTCGCCGCCATGATCCCCTTGAACGAGGGGTAGCGCGGCTCGTTGATGGTGTCCCACACCGAGACCACCGCCGGGGTTGCGGCGCTGACCACCTCGTAGCCCTCTTCGTTCTGCCGTTCGACGGTGAGCGTGCCGCCGTCGACGGTCAGCTTGCGGGCGCCGGTCAGGGCGGCGATGCCGAGCCGTTCGGCGAGCATGTGTGGCATCACCTGCACCCGCCCGTCGGTGGACTCGGCGCCGCAGAGGATCAGATCCGCCCCGAGGGTGCCGAGCGCTGCGGCGAGAACCTTGGAGGTGGCGACCGCGCAGGAGCCGTGCAGGGCGTCGTCGACGACGTGCACCGCCTTGTCCGGCCCCATCGACAGCGCCTTGCGAATCGACTCGGCCGCGCGGTCCGGGCCCATGGTGAGGATCGTCACCTCACCGCCGTTGGCCTCCCGCAGCCGCAGCGCCTCCTCGATCGCGTACTCGTCCATCTCATTGATCACGTTGTTGGCCGACCCGCGGTCGACGGTGTTGTCGTCGCCGCGCAGGGCGCGTTCCGCGCCGGAATCGGGCACCTGCTTGACGAGTACGACGATGTTCATCGCGCTTCGACACCCCTCCTGTAGGTGGTGCTGCTCTACCACTCTCGGCGCAGCCTGCCGCTTTCCTTAACGATCGGTCAACCGAGCATCGCTGTGGAATGCCCCACCCACTATGTTACCCGCAAGTAGCCAAGGGCCAAACGGCCCCGCCGACGGGCCGGCCGGACCAAACGGCCGCCCTGGTCAGCAGAGGTGACGGATCGGCCAGGAGGACGGATCGGTCAGGAGGGAGTGGCCAGCGCCTGCCTGATCTTGGAAATCATCGCCGTCTCCGCCGGGTCGACCCCGGACGCGGCCCGCGCCACCCGGTCGACCGCCTCGGTCACCGCCGACCGGTAGTGCTCCAGATCGTGCGGGGCCTTCGCGGTGAGTACCGCCACCGACTGCCGCAGCGCCGGCAGCACCAGCTGCTCCACCGCCTCCGGGGTGTCCCGTGCCAACTTGGGCAACTCGCCGCTGGTCAGCACGTCGTTCACCAGACCCGATGTCCCGGCGAACACGTCCGAGGCGGCGAAGCTCTCCCGGACCATCGACACCAGCCCCGGGTCCGCAGCCGACACCAGGTAGACGGCGCCGAAAGCGCCGGTCTTCAGCGTGCTGCGCTCGTCATCGGTCAGCTCGGCCACAGACAGGAAGTCTAGCCGGCGATAATGATCCACGTGTGGAGTGCGCTGCGCCGGTGGTTCGATCCCCAGGAGCTGCGCCGGATCGGCACCGCGCCCGACTACCGGTTCTCGCTGGCGAACGAGCGTACCTTCCTCGCCTGGATCCGGACCGCCCTGGCGTTGGTCGCCGGCGGGCTGGCCATCGCGCAGTTCCTGCCTGAGCTGTCCGTGGTCCATCTGCGGGAAGGGCTGGCGGTGACCCTGCTGCTGCTCGGCGGGGCCGTCGCGCTGCGGGCGGTCGACCACTGGGCCCGCACCGAGCGGGCCATGCGACTGGGCACCGACCTACCGGCGTCCCGCTTTCCGGCGTTCCTCGCTATCTGTGTCGGTGTCGGTGCCACCGCGTTGACTATCGTCGTACTGGTCGAGGCGGCCAGTGGCTGATCCAGACCCGCCGGCCGACGAGCACGGCCCGCCGACCCGCGATCCGGGGCTACAGCCCGAACGGACCCGGCTGGCCTGGCGGCGGTCGGCTCTGGCTCTCACCCTGGTGGTGGCGCTGACCATGCGGCTGGCCGTCGAGCGGGGCGGAGTCGCCATGCTGCTCGGGCTGTTCGCGGTGGTCGGTTGGGCCGGGCTGATCGGCTACGCCTACCGGCACGCCAGCGGCCCACGACGTCCGGTAGCCGGACAGATCAGCGCCGAGGTGCCCCTGCTGGGGCTGGTCACCGCCGGTTACGCGGTGCTCGGCATGATCCTGATCCTCAGGTGACTAGGCTGAGCCCGCCGGGCGGGGCATCATTGCGGGATGGCCCGCGTGTTCATCCTGCTCTTCATGCTCCACGTCGTGCTCATGGCGGTGGCGCTGATCAGCTGCCTCTCAGCGGAGAAAGGTGACGTCCGCGCCCTGCCGCGCCTGCTCTGGGTGCCGGTCATCATCGTCATCCCCCTCCTCGGGCCGGCTGCCTGGTTCCTCAGCCGCCGGCCCGGCTTCGGCAGCCCGTCACCGCTCGGCGGCGTCCCCCGACCGACCGGCACCCCGCCACCGCGCAACCGCCCGGCGGCCCCCGACGACGATCCCGAGTTCCTGCGCGCGCTCGACGCCGAGAAGTCGAAGCAGGATCGCGAGCTCTTCGAACGGTGGGAGGAGGATCTGCGCCGCCGGGAGGACGATCTGCGCCGCCGGGACGCCGCAGACCCCCGGGAGGACCGCCGGCCCGAGTCAGGTGCCTGACTCGGGCGACCCGAGCGGCCCGCCCGGAGGACGGTCAGGTCAGACCCGACGCTTGAACCGGGCGAGTGCCAGCGGCGCGAACACCGCCGCGATGCCGGCTGCCCAGAGCAGCGAGTAGCCGACCGGGCCGGCGGCGGGCACGCCACTGAGCAGGCCACGCAGGCCGTCGGCGAGGATCGTCACCGGGTTGACCTCGACCCAGGCCTGAAGCCAGCCCGGCATGGTCTCGGTCGGCACGAATGCGTTACTGGTGAAGGTCAGCGGAAAGATCACCATGAAGCCGAAGATCTGCACCTTCTCCGGCTCGCTGACCATCACCCCGACCAGCACCGAGATCCACGACGCGGCCAGTGTGAAGGCCAGAATCAGCGCGAACGCACCGAGCAGGCCGACCGGACCACCGTCGACCCGGTAGCCGAGGATCATCCCGACACCTAGCAGCAGCAGCACCGACCAGGCCTGCTTGACGGTGTCGGCCAGAATTCGCCCGGCCAGCGGCGCCCACCGGGCGATCGGTAACGAACGCAACCGGTCGAACACCCCCTTGGTGAGGTCGGTGTTCAGCCCGAATCCCGTGGTCATCGTCGCGAAAAGGGCGTTCTGCACGATGATTCCCGGCAACGCGAAGGTCAGATAGTCCCCCGGCGTGCCGGCGATCGCACCGCCGAACACATAGGTGAACAGCAGCAGGAACATCAGCGGTTGGACGCTGAGATCAAGCAGTTCCAATGGGTTGTGCTTGATCTGCACCAGGCTCCGCCAGGCCAGGGTGCCGGTATGCCGCAGCCCGGCCACCGGACTGACCCACTGGTGCCGCCCGGGCAGTTCGGGCGTGGTGACGGTGGTGGCGGTCAACGGATTCCCTCCATGGTGGCGGCGGTCGGCTGTGCTCCCGTACCGGCCGGCCCGGTCGCCGGCGTCGGCCGCTCGCCGGTACCGGCCGCAGAACCGCCGGAGCCCGGATCGGCCCGGTGGCCGGTGAGCGACAGGAAGACCTCATCCAGGCTGGAGCTGCGCAACGCCAGCTCACCGACCTTCACCCCGGACTCGTCGAGCCGGCGGACCACCGCCGGCAGCAGGTCCGCATCGGCGGTGCTCACCGTCACCGTGGTCTGGGCCAACGACGGCTCGTTGCCGGACAGGTCCCGCAGCGTAGTCAGCACCGTCGGCAACTGTTTCGGATCGGTCGGGCGCACCGCGAGGACCTGGGCACCGGTCTTGGCCTTCAGCTCCTCCGGCGTACCGCCGGCGATCACCCGCCCGTGGTCGACCACGGCCAACTCGTCGGCCAACTGGTCGGCCTCCTCCAGGTACTGGGTGGTGAGCAGCACCGTCACACCACCGGTGACCAGCCCACGGACCAGCTCCCACAGCTCGTTGCGGCTGCGCGGGTCCAGCCCGGTGGTCGGTTCGTCGAGGAACAGCACCTGAGGCCGTCCCACCAGGCTGGCGGCCAGATCGAGCCGGCGGCGCATACCGCCCGAGTAGGTCTTCGCCGCGCGATCAGCGGCATCGGTGAGCTGGAACTCGGCCAGCAGTTGCCGGGCGCGGGCGCGCGCGTCACGCCGCGACGACCCCAGCAACCGACCAATCATGATCAGGTTTTCCACGCCGGTCAGCGTCTCGTCGACCGAGGCGTACTGCCCGGTCAGGCCGATCAACCGGCGGACCTGGTGTGCCTGGCCGACCACGTCGAAGCCCTGCACCCGGGCGTGCCCGGCGTCCGGCCGCAACAGGGTGGCGAGCACCCGGACCACGGTGGTCTTGCCGGCCCCGTTCGGCCCGAGCAGCCCGAACACGGTGCCGGTACGGACCGCGAGATCCACCCCGGCCAACGCGGTCGTCGCGCCGAATCGCTTGACCAGGCCCTCGGCCCAGATCGCGTGCGACATCCTCACTCCTGTCGTTTGTCTGCAGACCCACAATGAACGACAGGACCGACATTCCGCCAAGCATTTGCCGACCAGATCGGGTCGGCGATCCGTCAGGCCAGGCCCGACCAGCGCTCAGGCCAGGTTCGACGAGCGCGGATAGGCGTCGTCCGGGTCGGTCAACACATTGACCAGGTACGGCACCCCGGCGTCGAAGGCCCGGCGCAGCGCCGGACCGATGTCGCCGGCCTTGGTGACCGTCTCCCCCGCGCCGCCCAGCACCCCGACGATTTCGTCGTAGCGCAGCCCTGGCTGCAGATCGGCGGCGACGTCGTAGCCGTACATGGCGCGCATCGGGTGCTTCTCCAACCCCCAGATGCCGTTGTTGCCGACCACGATCACCACCGGCAGCTTCTGCCGGGCCAGCGACTCGACGTCCATCAGCGAGAAGCCGGCCGCGCCGTCGCCCATCAGCAGGCAGACCTGCCGGTCCGGGTAGGTGAGTCGGGCGCCCATCGCGTAGCCCATGCCGGTGCCGAGGCAGCCGTACGGGCCAGGGTCGAGCCAACTGCCGGGCACCGACGGCTCCAGGTAACGGCCGGCGTACGAGACGAAGTCACCGCCGTCGCCGATGGTGACGGCGTCCGGGTCGAGCACCGCCCGCAGCTCGCCGTAGATCCGCGACGGGCGGATCGGGTCGGACTCGGCGGCGAGCTCGGCCGCGTCCCGTGCCCGGGCCTGCTCCTCGGCGGCGCGCAGGTCGGCCAGCCAGCCGGTGTGGTCGGCCCGGTCGCCGCTGTGGTCGGCGAACGCGGACAGGATCAGCCGCAGGTCACCGGCGGGCGAAACGGCCGGCTGCACGTGGGTCGCCCGCTGGCTCGGCGCGTCGACGACGTGCACCACCTGGGCGGCGCCGAAGTCACCGAAACTGAGCCGGAAGTCCAGCGGGGTGCCGACCACGACCACCACGTCGGCCCGACCGAACGCGACCCGCCGCGCCTTCGTGAAGGCCAGCGGGTGCCCCGGCGGCAGCGATCCACGCCCCATGCCGTTGGTGAAGACCGGCACCTGCAGCGCCTCGGCGGCTTCCCGCAACGCGGCGACGGCGTCCCCGGCGTACACGTCGGAACCGGCGACGATCACCGGACGGTCGGCGGCGGCGATCAGCCGGGCCGCGCGGGCGACCTCGTCCGGGTCCGGCTCGACCACCGGCACCGCGTCGGCGGTCGGCGTGGTCACCTCGGCGGTCGAGAAGACGACCTCCAGCGGCAGGTCGAGGAAGGCCGGGCCGCGGTGCGGGGTGAGCGCGGCGGACAGCGCGGCACCGACCGCAGCTGGTACGTCGTCGGTCGCGGCGACCGTGGCGGCGTGCTTGGTGACCGGGGCGACCAGCGGTACGTGGTCGATCTCCTGCAGGCTGCCCGACCCCCAGCGGAACGCGGGTGCCCGGCCGCCGAGCACCAGCACCGGCGCGGCGTTGAAGAAGGCGCTGGTCAGACCGGAGATGCCGTTGGTGACGCCGGGACCGGCGGTGAGTGCGGCCAGCCCGGGACGACGCTGCAGTTTCGCTACCGCCTCGGCGGCGAAGACGGCGGTCTGCTCGTGCCGTACGTCGTAGATCGGGAAGTCGGCGGCGTGCGCGGCGTCGTAGAGCGGAAAGATGTGGCCGCCGGAGAGGGTGAACAGCTCACGTACGCCGTACGCCTGCGCGGCGGCCAGCGCCAACGTCCCGCCGTGCCCCTCGATCCGCTCCGCCATCGCCGCTGCCTCCCGTCGCCCCGGGCCCGCCCGGCCGGCGCGCCCCCGAGCAGGTTACCGCCCAGTCACTTCGCCCGGCACCCAAGCGTGTCCGGCACCGCCGACACCGAGCCGGTTCAGGGGCCGGCCGAAAGCCGGTACGGGCTAGCGACCGGTGAAGTCGGGCTTGCGCTTGGCGACGAACGCCGCCATCCCCTCGGTGCGGTCGTCGGTGGCGAACAGACCGGCGAACAGTTGACTCTCCCAGGCCAGGCCGGAGGCGAGGTCCATCTCCAGGCCCCCGTCGATGGCCAACTTGGCCGCCTTGACCGCCTGGGCCGGTCCGGTGACGAACGGCCGCACCATGTCGAGTGCCGCCGCGTACACCTGGTCGGCCGGGACGACGCGGTCGGCCAGGCCGATCCGCCCGGCCTCGGCGGCGTCGACCATCCGTCCGGTCAGGATGATGTCTTTGGCGCGGGCCGGGCCGACCAGCCGGGCCAGCCGCTGGGTGCCGCCGGCACCGGGGATGACCCCCAGCTTGATCTCCGGCTGGCCGAGCTTGGCGTCCTCGGCGACCACCCGCCAGTCGCAGGCCAGGGCCAGCTCGCAGCCGCCGCCGAGGGCGTAGCCGGTGATCGCGGCGACCACCGGTTTCGGGATCCGGGCGACCGCGTCGAAGGCGCTGGACAGCTGCGCCGCGCGGGCAGCCATGTCTACGTACGACATATCGGCCATCTCTTTTATGTCGGCGCCGGCGGCGAAGACCTTCTCTCCGCCGTAGACCACGACCGCCCGGACCCGCTCGTCGTCGGCGACGGTACGTGCGGCGTCGCGCAGCTGCTCCTGCACCGCCGCGTTCAGTGCGTTCATCGGTGGCCGGGCCAGCCGGATGGTGGCCACCCCCTGCTCGACCTCGACCAGCACCAACTCCGACACGGCGAACCTCCCCATCGACGTCGCGTTCTGGGACAGCCTACGGGGCGCGCCGGAGTGTGGGTAACGTGATCCACAACGTGAGGGAGGCAGGCGGATGATCACCTATTACGATGACAAATCCGTACGGATCACCTCCACCGAGATCCGGGTGGACCAGCACCGACATCCGCTCACCCAGGTGCACCGGATCTGGCAGCGGCGGGGCGCCCGCTCGTGGAGCGCCCTGGCCGGCCGGGGAATGGTCGGCGTCGCCTTCCTGGCCCCGGTGGCGACCGCGATCATCGGGCTGGTCACCGCACTGACCATCGACGCCTCGCCGACCGTCACCATCGCGCTGATCGGTGGATCGATCCTGGTCGGGCTGGTCATCATCCCGATCGCGGACCTGCTGCTCGGGCTGCTCGACGACTCCTACGACCGGGGGGCGCACCTGCTCGAACTCTGGGTCGAGGTACGGGGCGCCCCGGTGCTACTGGTGTCCGACCGGGACGCGCTGCGGGTGGGCCGCATCCACCGCGCGCTACGCCGTGCGGTCGAGGCCGCGCTGGCATCGCAAGCGCCTGTCCCGGCCCGCGCCACGCCGACCCGAGCCATACCGGGCCGGGCAACACCGGGCCGGCCGGCGCCGCCCCGGCCCACGCCGGGTTCCGCCGACCGGCGCGCCAGCGGTGGTGGCCGGCGCGCCGCACAATAGGGAGATGCCGCTCCCGCTGCCGTCTCCGGCGAGTCTCATCGCACTGACCAGATTTACCGTCGGGCAGGTCGCCGGTGCGTTGACCGGCGCGGCCGGACGGGCCACCGGCCAGGCCGGTGAGGTGGCGACCCGGATGGGCCGGCTCACCTCCGAGTACGCCGCCGTGCCGTCGCGCGCATTCGCCGTACTGGATGAGATCGAGGCTCTGGTGCAACGGGTCGGCACCGTGGTCGACCGGGTCGAGGTGCTGCTCGACCGCAGCGAGCGAGTGGTCGCGGAGGCGGAGGAGGCGACGCTACGGGTGGAGACGATCGCCACGGCGGCGACCGACGCGGTGGCGGCCGCGACCCGGGTGGCGGCTGCCGCGCAGACGCTGCTCACCGACGCCGACCGGGTGGCGGTGGGGGCCAGCCGCCTGGTGGGGCGCAGCGAGGAGATCGCCGACCGGTCGGTCGAGCTGATCGGCGAGTACGAGCCGGCGCTGCGCCGGGGTGCCCCGATGGCCCGGCACTTCGTCGAGCAGTTGAGCGAGGATGAGGTGGACGCGGCGGTCCGGCTGGTTGACGAGCTGCCCCGGCTGACCCAGCATCTCAAGGCCGACGTGCTGCCGATCCTGGCCACCCTGGACCGGGTCGGGCCGGACATCCACGACCTGCTGGAGGTGACCCGGGACCTGAAACTGGCGGTGGCCGGCATCCCGGGTCTGCGGATGTTGCGCCGCCGGGGCGCGGACCGGCTCGGCGAGGACGAGGCCCTGCCACCGGGCGAGTGAACGCCAGAACAGCGCTAGGACGCCTGGCGGACGGGCATCTGGGCCAGCCAGACGTCGGCCAGGTCACCGAGGGGGACGTCGAGGGCCTGGCTGAGCCGCACCACGGTGCCGAACGCCGGCGCCGGAAGCCGGCCCGCTTCGATCTTGCGCAGCGTCTCGGGGGAGATCCCGGCCGCCAGCGCCACCTCGACGAGGCTGCGGCCGGCCCGCGCGACCCGCAGAGCGGCGCCGAGTCGCTGGCCTGCGGCGATCTGTTCGGCGGTGAGTGGTTGGCGAACCATGCCCAGCAGGATAGCCCTCCGGCGCGCCCTCGATCCGACGTGGTATAAAAATACCGCAGAGGGAGAGGGAGTCTGTCGTGATCGAGCTCAAGTCCGCCCAGGAGATCGACCGGATGGCGATTACCGGCCAGTTCGTCGGCGAGCTGCTCGCCGAGCTGAGCGGTGTCGCCGCGGTCGGCGTCAACCTGATGGACATCGAACACCACGCCCGGCGGCGGATCGCCGAACGCGGCGCCGAGTCCTGCTACTGGGACTATGCCCCGTCGTTCGGCCGCGGTCCGTTCCGCAACGTGCTGTGCCTGTCGGTCAACGACGCGGTGCTGCACGGCCTCCCGCACGACTACGTGCTGCGCGACGGTGACCTGCTCAGCATCGACATGGCGGTCGGTATCGACGGCTGGGTGGCCGACTCCGCGGTCTCCGTCATCGTCGGCACCCCCGATCCGGCCGATCTGCGGCTGATCGAGGCAACCGAGGTCGCCCTCGCGGCGGCGATCGCCGCCGCCCAGCCCGGCGGCCGGCTCGGCGACGTCTGCGCCGCGATCGGCGAGGTCGCCGGTTCGTACGGCTACAGCGTCAACGGCGAGTTCGGCGGTCACGGCATCGGCCGCACCATGCACGAGGACCCGCACGTCGCCAACACCGGCCGTGCCGGCCGTGGGATGCGGCTCGACCCCGGCCTGACCATCGCGATCGAACCCTGGTTCTGCCACTCCACCAACAAGATCCGGTACGACGAGGACGGCTGGACGATCCGCTCCGCCGACGGCTCCCGTACCGCCCACTCCGAACACACGGTCGCCATCACCCCGTCCGGTCCCCGGATCCTGACCGGCCGCCCGACCCCCTGACCGGAGCAACACGGTTGCTAAACGTTCTGTTGAAAACGTTGAGTTGACATCGGTGCGTTGGCGTGCTTGAGTCGACACTGTGACCACTGACGACCTGTTCACCCCGCCCGACGCGGCGCAGTCGCGGGCGCACCGTCGGCACGATGCCCTGCTCCGGATCGCTGAGCGGCACGCCGACACCACCGCGCGGCGGCACCGCCATCTGCACCCGCAGGTGGTCGACCCGTACGAGGCGGTACGGCTGGCACTCAGCCTGGCCAGTGGCGGCGCCAAGGCCGACCCGGACGAGCCGGAGCTGGACGTCAGCGACCTGATCGCGGCTCTGACCCTGGTCGCCCCGGTCCGCGCCGACCTCGACGCCGTCGAACTGGGCCTGCTGGAGGCCGCCCGGAGCCGGGGACTCACCTGGCAGGCGATCGCCTTCGGGCTCGGCCTGGGCACCGCGCAGGCCGCCCGGCAGCGCTACGAACGGCTCGCCGGACGCAGCGGTCCGGCCGGCGAAGCCGACTGATCAGAGTGGGCCAGCGCCGGTGCCGATCACCTGACCGGCACCGGGCAGGGACTCGCTGGCCGGCCGGGTCAGGCGTGGACCAGCCCCGGGCGACGCAGATCCTCGACGTCGACGACCTCCCGGCCCAGCGGCCAGAACGCCGCCGGCACCAACTTGAAGTTGGCGATGCCGAATGGGATGCCGATGATCGTCAGACAGAGCGTCACGCCGGTCACGATGTGGGTGAGCGCCAGCCACCAGCCGGCCAGCACCACCCAGAGGATGTTCGCCAGCCCGGAGCCGATCCCCGCCCCTGGCTTCGCGACCAGCGTCCGGCCGAACGGCCAGAGGGAGTAGTAGGCCAACCGCAGCGACGCCACCCCGAACGGGATCGTGACGATCAGCACGAAGCAGACGAGCGCTGCCACCGCGTACCCGAGGCCGAGCACGATGCCGCCGCCGAAGATGAGCCAGAGCAGGTTGAGAATGACTCGCATGTCTCGATGATCCCGCACCCGCGCCACCCGGCACCGGCGCTTCGCAGGCAGCCAGCCGGCCAGGACGCGATCAGCCGGCCAGGACGTCGATCTCGGCCCGCTGCGGCAACGACACCGAGGCCCCCAGGCGGCGTACGCAGGCCGCGCCGGCCGCCGACGCCCACCGGACCGCGGACACCAGGTCCCGGCCCTCGCCCCAGGCGACCGCGAGCGCGCCGGTGAACGCGTCACCGGCGGCGGTGGAGTCCACCGTCTCGACCGGAAAAGCCGGCACGTGGTGCACCGTACCGTCGCGGTCGGCGAACCAGGCACCCTCGGCACCCAGGGTGAGCACCGCCCGACGGACCACCGTCAGCAGCGCCGCCGGATCCTCCCGCCCGACGCCGACGATCGCCCGCGCCTCAGCCTCGTTGACCACCAGCAGATCCACCGCGTCGAGCAGTTCGGCCGGCAGCTCGCGGGCCGGGGCGGCGTTGAGGATCACCCGGGTGCCCGCCTCGTGGGCCGCCGCCGCGGCGGCCAGCACCGTCTCCAACGGAATCTCCAACTGCGCCACCAGCACGTCGGCGTCGCGCACCGCCGCCAGCTCCGGCTCGGTGAGCCCACGGAATGCCGCGTTGGCACCCGGGGTGACGACGATCGCGTTCTCGCCGGCCGCGTTGACCATCACGATCGCGACGCCGGACGACCCGTACACCACCCGCAGCTGGCTCGTGTCCACCCCGGACCGGGCGATCCGGCCGGTCAGGGTGACGCCGAAGGCGTCCGAGCCGACCGCGCCGAGGAACACGCAGTCGCCACCGGCGCGGGCCGCCGCGATCGCCTGGTTGGCACCCTTGCCGCCGGGCACCGTGACGAAGTCGGTGCCGAGCAGGGTCTCCCCCGGCGACGGCAGTCTCGGCGCGGTCGCGACCAGGTCCATGTTCGCGCTGCCCACCACCGCGATCCGCGGCGCTGTCACGACGTCCTCCGCTCAGGCGGCCCGGGCGGTGTACCGCTGGCCCGCCCGCTCGACGACCAGCGGCACGCCGAACGTCTCCGACAGGTGCTCGCCGGTGATCGTGGCGGCCAGCTCGCCGGCCGCGACGACGGTGCCGCCGCGCAGCAGCAGGGCGTGGGTGAAGCCCGGCGGGATCTCCTCCACGTGGTGGGTGACCAGCATCAACGCCGGGGAATGCGGGTCCTGGGCGAGGACCCCGAGCCGGCCGACCAGCTCCTCGCGGGCACCGAGGTCGAGCCCGGCCGCCGGCTCGTCGAGCAGCAGCAGCTCCGGATCGGTCATCAGCGCCCGGGCGATCTGCACCCGCTTGCGTTCACCTTCGGAGAGGGTCCCGTACTCGCGCTGCGCCAGCCCGGCCACGCCGAACTGGCCGAGCAGCTCCTGCGCCCGACCCACGTCGAGCTCGTCGTAGCGCTCCCGCCACCGGCCGACCACCGACCATGCGGCGGTCAGCACCACGTCGAGCACCCGCTCGGTGCCGGGGATCCGTTCGGCGAGGGAGGCGGTGGTCAGCCCGATCCGGGTTCGCAGCTCCGCCAGGTCGGTGCGCCCCAGCTGCTCGTCGAGGACCCGGACGGTCCCGGTCGTCGGGTGCAGCCGGCCGGCGGCGAGGCTGAGCAGGGTGGTCTTGCCGGCACCGTTCGGGCCGAGCACCACCCACCGCTGGTCGGGCTGCACCCGCAGGGTGATGTCCTGCAGCAGGGCCGTGCCGGAGCGGGTCACGCCCACTGAGTCGAGCTCGATCACCAGGTCGTCAGCAACGGTAGGCACCGGACCATCCAATCACGCCGCCGGTGGTGCCGCCCCACCTGGCCGCGCCGGGGTGGCCGGCACCACCCGACGGGTGTCGCCGGGGTCAGGCCACGGTGGATCCGAAGACCTCGTCGCGGGCCGCGTCGAGGGCGGTCCGCAGGGCGCCCTGCAGCACCGGCTCCTCGGTCAGCTCGGTGACCACCACCCGGGGCGCGACCAGGCTGATCGCGGCGACCTCGTGCTGCACCCGCTCGGCCAGGGCGCTGCCGCCGGCCTGGCCGACCTCACCGGTCAGCACGACCAGCGGCGGGTCGAGCACCACGCAGCTGCTGGCGACGCCGAGCGCGAGCCGGCGGGCCAGCTCGTCGAGCAACGGCCCGCCCCGGGTGCCGGCGGCGATCGCGGCCCGCACCGCGTCGCCCGCGCTGGCCGCCCGGAACCCGTGTTCGCGGGCCACCGCGCGGACCGCGTCGGCACCGGCGAGCTGCTGGAACGCCGGCTTGGCCCGGCGGGAGACGTCGCGCGGGATCGGTGCGCCGGGCACCGGCAGGTAGCCGATCTCGCCGGCCGCGCCGGTGCTGCCGTGGTGCAACCGGCCGCCGAGCATGATCGCCAGGCCGACCCCGACGCCGGCCCAGACCAGCACGAAGTCGGGCACGTCGCGGGCAGCACCGGCGTGTGCCTCGGCGACCGCGGCGAGGTTGACGTCGTTTTCGAACACGACGGTGGTGTCCAGGTCCTCGCGCAGCGCGGCGAGCAGGCCGCGGTGCCAGCGCGGCAGGTTGTACGCGAAGGTGATGTCGCCGTTGGCCGGATCGACCAGGCCGGGGGTGCCCAGCACCACCCGCCGTACGCTGGCCAGCTGGGTCTCGGCGCTGCTGGCGGCCCGCACGACCGCGTTGTGCACCACACCGACCGGATCGTCGGTGTCCCTGGTGGACTGCTCGACCCGGCCGATCACCGATCCGGTGATGTCGGCGCAGGCGGCCACCACCCGGTCCGGTCCGACGTCGACTCCGACGACGTGCGCGCTGGCCGGCTGTACGGCGTACAGCTGGGCGTTGGGGCCCCGGCCACCGGCCTGCTCGCCGACCCGGGTGACCAGCCCGCGTCCTTCCAGCCGCTCGACCAGCTGCGACGCTGTCACTTTGGACAGTCCGGTCAGCTCGCCGAGCTGTGCCCGGGTGAGTGGTCCGCGGGCGATGAGCAGCTCCAGCGCCGCCCGGTCGTTGAGCGCTCGCAGCAGCCGGGGCGTGCCGGGCAGGCGCGGGGAACCCATGTGGTCGTCCTCTAGAATTTAGGAAAGTTAACTATCATCTTGGCATCCGCAACGGAAGTAGCCGTAGCGTAGTCGCCGGTGACACCCTCGGCGGTCGGACGACCCGGCACTCACCGGCAACGAACAGCGCCTCCCCGGTGCGCCACTCGGACCGCGGAGACGCCACGGAGGGGGAGAACATGCCGAACGACCCGGCGCTGCGGCGACTGGCGCTGCGCACCCTGCTCGCCGCCTACCCCGGCACCACCGTCCCGCAGTGGGCGGTGGACCTGGTCGGCGACGGGCTCGCCGGACACACCCTGTTCGGCGGCAACGTGGACCGACCCGAGCAGCTGCGGGCCGCCACCGCCGCGCTGCGGGCCGCCCGGGACGACGTGCTGGTCGCCATCGACGAGGAGGGCGGCGACGTCACCCGGCTGGCGCACGCCACCGGCAGCCCGTACCCCGGCAACGCGGCGCTCGGCGCGGTCGACGACCCGGCACTGACCCGGCAGGTCTACCGGGCGATCGGCGACGAGCTCGCCACCTGCGGGGCGAACCTCGATCTGGCACCGACCGTCGACGTGAACACCTCCGACGACAACCCGATCATCGGCACCCGGTCGTTCGGCGCCGATCCGGCGCTGGTCGCCACGCACGCGGCGGCGGCCGTCGCCGGGCTGGCCGACGCCGGGGTCGCCGGCTGCGCCAAGCACTTCCCCGGCCACGGCGCAACGGTCACCGACTCGCACCTCGAACTGCCCACTGTCGACGTACCGATGGCGGTGCTGCGCCGGCGGGACCTGCCGCCGTTCGCCGCCGTGGTCGAAGCCGGCACCCCGGCGATCATGACCGCGCACATCCGGGTCCCGACGTTGACCGGCGACGCGCCGGCCACCTTCAGCCGGGCCGCGCTGACCGGCCTGCTCCGCGACGAGTACGGCTTCACCGGGGTGATCGTCACCGACGCGTTGGAGATGCGCGGCGCCACGCTGGCCGCCGGTGGGATCGTCCCGGCGGCGGTCGCCGCCCTGGCCGCCGGTGCCGACCTGCTCTGCATCGGCGCCCGGGTCGACCACGCACTGGTCGAACGGATCGCGGCGGGCATCGTCGCCGCGATCGGCGACGGGACGCTGCCGGTCGGCCGGGTCGAGCAGGCGGCCGACCGGGTGACCGCGCTGGCCGCCGTGGTCCGGCCGGCGGCGGATGGAACCGCCGGCCCGGCCGATCTGGGGTACGCCGCCGCCCGCCGCGCCGTCCGGGTGGAAGGCACCCTCGACGGGCTGGCCGACGCACTGGTGGTGCAGCTGACCGCCGGCTCGACGATCGCCGAGGGCCGGGTGCCGTGGGGCCTCGGACCGCACCTCGGCGCCGCCCGGCAGCTGCGGGTGGCGCCGGCCGAGGTGACCGCCGAGCAGGTCGCGACGGCCGCCGACGGCCGGCCGTTGGTGCTGGTCGGCCGGCACCTGCACCGGGTGCCCGGTGCCGGTGACCTGATCGAACGGCTGGCCGCCCGGCACCCGGTCGCGGTAGTGGAGATGGGCTGGCCCTCGGCCTGGCGCCCGGCCGGGGTGCGTGCCTTCGTCACCACGTACGGTGCGAGTCACGCCAACGGCCGAGCCGCCGCCGAGGCCCTCGGCCTGGCCGCCTGAGTACGCCGTCGGATCAGTAGCGGTAGTGCTCCGGCTTGTACGGGCCGGCCACGTCGACGCCGATGTAGTCCGCCTGGGCCTTGGTGAGCACGGTCAGCTTGGCGCCGAACGCGTCCAGGTGCAGCCGGGCCACCTTCTCGTCAAGGTGCTTGGGCAGCACGTACACCTGCTTGCCGTACTCGCCGATCTTGGCGTACAGCTCGACCTGGGCGATGACCTGGTTGGAGAAGGACGTCGACATCACGAAGCTCGGGTGGCCGGTCGCGTTGCCGAGGTTGAGCAGCCGCCCCTCGGAGAGCACGATCACCGCGTGGCCGTCCGGGAAACGCCACTCGTCGACCTGCGGCTTGACGTTGATCTTCTCGATTCCGGGCACCTTCGCCAGACCGGCCATGTCGATCTCGTTGTCGAAGTGACCGACATTGCCGACGATCGCGTTGTGCTTCATCCTCGCCATGTGGTCGGCCAGGATGATGTCCTTGTTGCCGGTGGTGGTGATGAAGATGTCGCCGCGGTCGACGACGTCGTCCAGGGTCACCACGTCGAGGCCGTCCATCGCCGCCTGCAGCGCGCAGATCGGGTCGATCTCGGTCACCACGATCCTGGCCCCCTGGCCGCGCAGCGACTCCACGGCGCCCTTGCCGACGTCGCCGTAGCCGCAGATCACCGCGAGCTTGCCGGCGATCATCACGTCGGTGGCCCGGTTGATCCCGTCGACCAGCGAGTGGCGGATGCCGTACTTGTTGTCGAACTTGCTCTTGGTGACCGAGTCGTTGACGTTGATCGCTGGGAAGAGCAGGTTGCCCTCGCGGGCCAGCTCGTAGAGGCGGTTCACGCCGGTGGTGGTCTCCTCGGAGACCCCGATGATCGGCTTGGCCATCTCGGTGTACTTGGTCGGGTTCGCGGCCAGCGAACGGCGCAGGGTCTCCAGGATGATGCCGTACTCGACCGAGTCGGTCTCCGAGGTGGAGGGCACCGCGCCGGCCTCCTCGAACTGCTTGCCGAGGTGGATCAGCAGGGTAACGTCGCCGCCGTCGTCGACGATCGAGTCCGGCCCGCTGCCGTCCGGCCAGGTGAGCATCTGCTCGGTGCACCACCAGTACTCGTCGAGCGTCTCGCCCTTCCAGGCGTACACCGCGACACCCTGCGGGTTGTCGACCGTGCCGTTCGGGCCGACGACGACCGCCGCGGCGGCCTGGTCCTGGGTGGAGAAGATGTTGCAGGAGACCCAGCGCACGTCGGCGCCGAGCGCGGTCAACGTCTCGATCAGCACCGCCGTCTGCACGGTCATGTGCAGCGATCCGGCGATCTTGCGGCCCTTGAACGGCTGCTGGGCGGCGTACTCACGGCGCAGTGCCATCAGCCCGGGCATCTCGTGCTCGGCGAGCTCGATCTCCTTGCGACCGAAGGTCGCCAAAGACAGGTCGGCGACCTTGAAGTCGCTGACCGATCCGGCGCTGTCGGCGGTCAGAGTGACGGTCACTAGAACTCCTCGGGTTTCAACGGATGCGTCCGTCCTGCCGGACACGGCACGCACGACACCCGTCCACCATACGGCCAGAATGACGTGTTCCGACCCAAGGGCTCGACCGCCGTCAGTCGCGGGCGAGGGCGAACCCGACCGTCGGACCGGCACCGCCGCCGTAGGCGACCTGGATGAGCAGCGCGGCGACCGGCTCCAGGTAGCGGGCGCTGGACAGCGGGCCGGCGTCGACCGTGTCGAAGCCCAGCTGGGTGCCGAGTTCCTGGACGGTCTTCTTCGCGGCCAGGTCGTCGCCGGCGACCGGCACCGACTGCCGTACGCCGCCGAGCACCGGCCGGGCGTGGTTCGGGGCGAGCACGGTGTTGAACGCCTTCACCACGTTGGCCGCCGGGACCATCGCGGCGACCTGCTCGGCGGCGGAGGTGTCATGGCCGATCCGCAGCGACATGTGGTCCGGACCGAGCGGGTTGGTCACGTCGATCATGGTGCTGCCGGCCAGCGCGTCGGCGACCGGCCCGGTGAGCGTGTCGCCGATATCGGTGAACGGCACCGCCAGTACGACCAGCTCGGCGTCGGCCGCCTGGGCCGCGTCACCGGCGGCTACCCCGGTGCCGGCGGTAGCCTCGGCCAGCCGCGGCGAATCCGGGCTGGACGCGGAGATCGTCACCTGGTGACCGACCTCGGTCAGCCGCCGGGCCAGGGCCGAGCCGACGTTGCCGGCGCCGATGATGCCGATGTCCATCATTCTCTCCCTCTCCGACGGGTCGTCACTGTCGATCGGATACCCGCCGGCCCGGTACGGAAACAGCCCGGTGCGCAACAGCCGGATAAGTTGTGGCGCTATCTAGATGGCGCTGCTATCTTTCTGGCCGTGGATCAGGAACGGCGGGGCCAGTGGCTGCGCGGGGTGCTCGACCTCTGTGTGCTCGCGGCGCTGCACCGGCACGAGTCGTACGGTTACGAGCTGGCCCAGTCGCTGCAGGCGGCCGGGCTCGGGCCGATCAAGGGCGGCACCCTCTACCCCGTACTGCTCCGGCTGCAACGGACCGGCCTGGTCGACGCCCGATGGCGGGCCGGCACCAGCGGCCCGGCCCGCAAGTACTACCGGCTGACCGAGTCCGGTGCGCAGCGGCTGCGCCAAACCACCGCCGACTGGCGGTCCTTCGCCACCGGTGTCGACACGATCCTGCAGGAGGTGACCACCTCGTGAACCAGCAGACCTGGCTCGCCGCCCTGACCGGCGAGCTGCACCGACACGGCATCGACCGCGAGATGGCCGGGCACGTCGTCGCGGAGGCCGCGGCCCACCTGCATGACAGCGGCGAAGCACCATTGGCGGTCTTCGGCAACCCGGCCGACTACGCCACCGACGTGGCGCGCAGCGTCGGCGGGCCGGCTCAGCTCCCGCGCCGCGTCCACCCGGGCCCGGTCCGGCTCGACGTGCAGGACGTCACCAAGCGGTACCGCCGGCACGCGGTACTGGACCGGGTGCGACTCACCGTCCGGGCCGGCGAGATCGCCGCCGTGGTCGGTGCCAACGGCAGCGGCAAGAGCACCCTGCTGCGGGTCTGCGCCGGCCTGGCCAGCCCGGACAGCGGCCGGGTCCGGGTGTACGGCACCCTCGGCTACTGCCCGCAGTCCGGCGGCACCGGCGACTTCCTGCATCCGGACGAGCACTTCGCGCTGGTCGGTGCCGGCCGGCGGCTCAGCCGGACACAGTCACGTACCGCCGGACGGGCGCAGGCCGCGGTCCTCGACTGGGACGCCTCCGCCGCCGTCCAGGCCCGGCACCTGTCCGGCGGCACCCGGCAGAAGCTCAACCTGGCACTGGCCGGGCTCGGCGACCCGGACCTGCTGCTGCTCGACGAGCCGTACCAGGGCTTCGACCGCGGCACCTACCTGGACTTTTGGCACCAGGTGTGGCGCTGGCGCGACGCCGGCAAGGCGGTCGTGGTCGTCACCCACCTGCTGAACCAGCTCGACCGGGTCGACCTGGTGCTTGACCTGACCAGAACGGAGGCCGGTCGATGAGCCGGGTGCTCACCGTGGCGGAGATGACGTTGCGCGAGACGTCCCGGCGACGCGGCGTACTGGCGATCCTGCTGGTCTTTCCGCTCTGCTTCTACCTGGCCCGCCGGGGCGATTTCGCCGGGCAGTCGATCCGGTTCGTCTGCCTCGGGCTCGGCTGGGCGCTGAGCACGGCGGCGCTGTTCGCCGGCAACGCCAACCGTGATCTGGAGACCCGGCTGCGGCTGACCGGCTACCGGCCAGCGCAGTTGTGGACCGGCCGTCTGCTGGCGCTGTGGGCGGTCGGTGTGCTGCTGTCCGTGCCGTACTTCCTGCTGGTGCTGCTCGACCAGCCCGGTGTACGGCACGGGGCGATCGGCCTGATCATGCTGGTCATGGTCGCCGTGGCGGTGCCGTTCGGGCTGGCGATCAGCGCGGTGCTGCCCCGCGAGCTGGAAGGCACCCTGATCCTGCTGACCATCGTCGGGCTGCAGATGGTGATGGACCCGGCCAGCCCGGCCGCGCGGGCGCTGCCGTTCTGGTTCAGCCGGGAGATCGCCACCTACGCGATCGACCACACCGACAGCGGCTACCTCGACCGAGGGCTACTGCACGGCGCGGTCGTCGCGGTCACGATGGTCGCCCTGGTCGCGATCGCCACCGGGGTACGGCTACGCCGCCGACCCCACCTACGGTTCGGGTGACGGCTCCGTACCAGGTCAGCGGCCGACCGGGTGCACCAGCTCCGGCGACGCGGTGTCCAGCGGCACCGCCGCCGGCGGTACCAGACCCAGCTGCACACCCTGCCGCGACAGCAACGACTCCAACGTCCAGTCGGCCGCTATCCGGATCCGGTTGCCCGGGATCGACGCCAGGTGGTAGCCCCGGGTCACCGCCTTGGCCAGCGGGCCGGAGATCGGCACGTGCAACGGGTTCGCCGCCGCCTGCGCACCGCCGAGGTCGACCACGAACCCCAGGTCCTTGTGCCGGTACGGGCGGAACGAGCCGTGCCCGTACGACGCGGCGACGTTCTGCGCGGCCAGCTTGCCCTGCCGGACGGCGTGCTGGGCGGTCATCGGGGTGACCTCGCCCGGCCGGTTCGGGTCGGGCACCGCGGCGGCGTCACCGCACGCGTACACCTCCGGATGCTGCGGTACGGCGAGGAACTCGTCGACCACCAGCCGGCCCTTCAGGGTGGTCAGTCCCAATTCGTCCACCACCGGGTCGGGTCGCACCCCGACGCACCAGATCAGCGACCGGGTCGGGATGAACTCCCCGTCGGACAGATGCACCCCGTCGCTGGTCGCCTCGCGGACCGAGGTGCCGAACCTGGTCTCGACGCCCCGCGCGTCGAGGACCTTCTGCGCGGTGACCGACATCCGCTCGTCCAGCTCGGGCAGCACCCGGTCGGCCAGGTCGAGCAGCAGCCAGCGCACCTGCTGGCCGGCGAGCCGGGGATGCCGGCGGATCAGCAGGTCGGTGTCGGACACACAGTGCGCCGCGACCTCCGTACCGGTGTATCCGGCACCGACCACGACGAAGGTGCACCGGGCGGCCCGCTCGGCCGGATCGTCACTGAAGTCGGCGAGTTCGATCTGCCGGGTGAGGTGGTCGCGCAGGTAGAGCGCCTCCGGCAGGGTCCGGAAGCCGTGCGCGTGCTCGTTGACGCCGGGGATCGGCAGCAGCTTGTTGACGCTGCCGATGGAGACGATCAACCGGTCGTAGCTCAACTCGGCCCGGTCGCCCTCGCCGTCGACGTAGCAAATCCGCCGGTCCGGCAGGTCGATCTGGTCGATCTCGCCGAGCACCACCCGCACGCCGGGCAGGGTGTCCGGCAGCGAGACGGTGACCCGGCGCGGCTCCAGCACGCCCGAGGCGACCTCGGGCAGCAACGGCACGTACAGGAAGTAGTCGGTCGGGTTGATCAGGACGATCTCGGCGGACCCCCGGGCCAGCCGGGACAGGGTACGGGCAGCCTGGTAGCCGGCGAAGCCGGCACCCGCGATGACGATGCGTGGTCGCTTCATACTGATCTCCGATCGGGTGGGTGAGAGCGCAAGCAGGTGTCCCCTTGTCTGCCGGATCCGGGCGCCGAGGAGACCGGGCAGACCTGTCGGGGACACCCACCAGAGGGTTTCCGGTGCCGCTCACCGGGCCCGGTGGGCGCGGCGGCGGTCCGGTGGTCAGTTGTTCGGGTCGTCGGTGCTGATGTCGGCCAGCACCGAATCCGGTTCCCACTCGACGGCAAGGTCACCCATGGAGACGACGCCGACCAACCGGCCGTCGTCGACCACCGGCAGTCGCCGTACCGAGTAGGTCCGCATCAGCTCGGCGGCCGCGACCGCGTCGTCGTACGGCGACACGACCACCACGTCCTCGGTGATGATCTGGCTGAGCTGGGTCATCGACGGATCCATCTCGGATGCCACCGCTCGGACCGTGATGTCCCGGTCGGTCACGATTCCTTGGATATCGCTCCCGTTGGTGACGATGATGTCGCCGATGTCGGCATCCCGCATCTGCCGCGCCGCCGCCGTCAACATGTCATTCGCGTCCATGGTGAACGGCCGGGCCGTCATGAACTCTCCGACGGTCGTCATCGCGCACTCCTCTCGGTGTCGGCGCCGTCCTCGGGGTACCCGGGGTCGGGAGCGGAAAACCAGCGTCCTCCCCCGGTCGGTGGGATCGGCTACGCTCGCAGGTCGAAACGGCCGCGCCGGCACGAGGTGCACGGGCGGGCAGGCCGGGTAGGGAGCACGTCGTGTGGGCACGCCGGGTCAGCTGGCGTAAGCCTTCTTTGCCGGATTCGCGGGTGCCGCACCCGGCCGACCGGTCGTTGCTGCACCGCACCGAACGCTGGCGCGGGATGCCGCTGGCGTTGGCGCTGATCGCGGTCATCACCGTCATCGACGTGCTGACCCAGACAAACGCGGTCGTTCTCGGGTTCCTGTCGCTGGCCCCGCTGCTCGCCGCCGCCGTCGAGAAGACCCGACGGACCGCGCTGGTCACCGCGGTCGCCTGCGTCGTCGCGTTGGTCGCCGGGCTACCCAGCGGCATGTTCGGCAGCCTGGACCATCTGCTGCGCAGCAGTGTCGTCTTCGCGGTCGGCATCGTGTCGATCTACGTGGCCCGGTCTCGCAACCTGCGGGAGGCCCGGCTACGCCGGATGACCGAGATCGCCGAGGTCGCGCAGCGGGCGGTGCTGCGCGCACCGCCCCCGCAGCTGGGCGACGTCGCCCTGGTCGCCCGATATCTGTCCGCGTCCGAGGCGGCCAACGTCGGCGGTGACCTGTTCGCCGTCGTGGACAGCCCGTACGGGACCCGGATCATCATCGGGGACGCGTGCGGCAAAGGCCTGCAGGCGGTCCAGATGTCGGCCACCGTGATGGGTGCCTTCCGACAGTCCGCCTTCGTACAGCCGGAACTGTCCGCCGTCGCCGCCGATCTGGACCAGGCGGTGTACCGGGACGGGATAGGTACCGGGCAGCCGGCGCAATTCGTCACCGCTGCCCTGGTGCAGCTCACCGACGACACGCTGACCGTGATCAACTGTGGCCATCCGGCACCGGCGCTGCGGACCTCAGCCGGAACGCTGGAGATCCTGGAGCCCGGTGACCGGCACCCGCCGCTGGGGCTGCGCCGCGACGCGCCGGAGCCGGTCCGGGTGACCCGGCCCTGGCAGGTCGGAGACCGGCTGCTGCTCTACACCGACGGGTTGGTGGAGGCCCGCAACGGCCGCGGTGAGTTCCTCGCCCCGGACCGGGTGACCGCGTGCCTGGAACTGCCGGACCGGCGGGAGGCGCTGGACCGCGTCGTCACTGAGCTGCAGCGCCACGCCGGCGGCCAGATCAGCGACGACGCCGCGATGCTGCTCGCCGAACGGGTCGCCGCCGACTGACGACGACCCGCCCGGCGGTGCGGTGCGGACTGTTGCGGCACGGACTGTTGCGGTGCCGGGCTCAGGCCGCCGCGGTGATCAACAGCTCGGCGATCTGCACCGCGTTGAGGGCGGCGCCCTTGCGCAGGTTGTCGTTGGCACAGAACAGTGCCAGGCCGTGCTCGACAGTCTCGTCGACCCGGATCCGACCGACGTACGTCGGGTCCTGGCCGGCCGCCTGCAGCGGCGTCGGGACGTCGGACAGCGCCACGCCGGGCGCGTCGGCCAGCAGCTCGGCCGCCCGCCGCGGGTCGATCCGCCGGGCGAACCGGGCGTTGATCTGCAGCGAGTGGCCGGTGAACACCGGCACCCGAACGCAGGTCCCGCTCACCGGCAGCTCGGGGATGCCGAGGATCTTGCGACTCTCGTTGCGCAGCTTCTGTTCCTCGTCGGTCTCGTCGGAGCCGTCGTCGACGATCGAGCCGGCCAGCGGTAGCACGTTGAACGCGATAGGTGCGGCGAACGACCGGGGCGCCGGGAACTCCACCGCGCCGCCGTCGAAGGTCAGCGCCGCCGCGCCCTCGGCGACCTTGCGGACCTGCTCGTCCAGCTCGGCGACACCGGCCAGGCCGGCGCCGGAGACCGCCTGGTAGGTCGAGACGACCAGGCTGACCAGGCCGGCCTCGTCGTGCAGCGGGCGCAGCACCGGCATCGCCGCCATCGTGGTGCAGTTCGGATTGGCGATGATGCCTTTCGGGCGGTCGGCGGCGGCCTGCGGGTTGACCTCGGCGACCACCAGCGGTACGTCCGAATCCATCCGCCAGGCCGACGAGTTGTCGATCACCACGGCACCGGCCGCCGCGACCCGTGGCGCCAACTCCTTCGAGGTGGCCTTGCCAGCCGAGAAGAGCGCGATGTCCAACCCTCGGTAGTCGGCGGTGGCGGCGTCCTCCACGACGACTTCGCCGCCGCGCCACGGCAGAGTCCGGCCGGCCGAGCGGGCCGAGGCGAACAACCGCAACTCGTCGACGGGCACCGCCCGCTGCTCCAGCACCTGCCGCATGACGCCACCGACCTGCCCGGTCGCGCCGACAATTCCGATCCTCATGTCGCAACCCCGATCCTCATGCTGCGAAGGTTACCGACGGGCCGGGCCGGGCCGGAACCGAGTTGTCCGGCGTCACCTTCCGGCCCGTCGGCGTACCCTCACGCGATCAGGTCAGGTAGGAACGGTCAGTTCAGGTAACGGCGGGCCAGCTGCGGCTGCCGCCACATCGGCCAGAGCAGCGGTCCGCCGTCGGGCAGGTGGAACGGTGCCGCGGCGGTGAGCCGGTAGCCGAGCCGGGCATACAGGTCGCGGGCGCCGGGGCTGCTGGCCACTACGTAGGCGGCGCTGCCGGCGGTGTCGAAGATGGCGTGCCGGTGGTTCAGCAACGCCGTACCCAGGCCGTAGCCCTGCCGGTCCGGGGCGACCCCGAGGTACGCCAGGTAGTGGTGCTCGCCCACCGGGTGTCGTTCGGCGAGGGCGTTGTCCAGCAACCGGAACCGGTACGCGTACTCACCACAGGTGTCGTCGAGCAGCTGCTCGTACTCGACCGGGTTGGGCAGGATCAGGCTGCACGGACGCCACACCGCCACCGCGCTGTAATCCTCAGTGAGGTAGATACTGCCCTGGCGCAGCCCGTAGTCGATCAGCGCCGGACAGAACCGCTGGTATACCCGGCGACGGGCGACCGGGTCCGGGATCAGCCAGGACGACTCGGGGGTATCCAGAAATGCCTCCACCAGTGTCTTGGCCACTTGCGGGGTGTCGGTGTAGGTCGCGTAGCGGATCATCACCGACGTGTGGAGCTGGGGCATCAGCGCTCGCCTCTCTGCGGCACATTGCGGACACCCGGGTACAACGGACGACACACCGTCGCGGGTTCGAATGTATTTGCCCGCCTACCGACCGCGAGTCGGTAGGCGGGCAAATCGCGGTCAGCGCGTACAGGGTACGCAGTACCGCGCGTGCGGCAGGATCTCCAGCCGTTCCCGGGGGATGTCGCCGCCGCACCTGTCGCAGCGGCCGTAGCGGCCTGCAGCGATCCGGTTCAGCGCCTCGACGGTCTGGTCGTAGCCGCGCCGGGCGGCGACGACCAGCGCGGCCCGGGTGTGCGCTTCGCCTGGGTCACCGGTGTCGGCGGTGAGTTCGGTCAGCTGGGCCCGGTGCATGTCCAACTGGTCGGCCAGTTGCACCCGTACCTGTTCGATCCATTCGGTGCCGCGGGTGCCGTGCAGTTCGGTGCTCATCGGGTCTCCCCTCAACAACAGAAAAGGGCCGAAGCTGATCCGCTTCGCCCCTGGTGGCCGTCGTCGTGGTGGTGCGACGGCCGTCCGGAGGACCCCGGCCGGTGGGGCGCGGCAGGCCCGGCCGGCCGGCGGCGCCGGGCACGTCGGCGCCCGGCAGCACGACGCCCGGCACGTCGGCGCCCGGCAGCACGACGCCCGGCACGCCGATCGGAGCCGTGACAGTCACGGCTCCGTCGCGCTGCGCAGGGGTGATCATCCGGCAACCATATGACACCCTGACCGGAAAGCCAACACGTAAACCACCCAACCGGACACACCAGACTGGTCGCGCGGACCTGACGGCCCTGACGGATGCGATCTAGGAGGATCGTGGTCGATATACCGGCCAGATCCTTCTAGATCGCGGCGTGGGCTCGGGGCGCGACCCCGGACAGCGGGTTCGGTCCAGTCGAGGAGTACGCCCGGGAGTTCGCCGACCACGAACCGCAGCGACGCCTACCGTTCTGGCGGACCACACCCGCCATGCTGGTCGGCAGCCTCGCCGGGCTCAGCCTCGCGGTCAGCGCATTCCTGGCCTGCCGCTGAGGGCCGCTACTGGGCGGCGTACGTCATCGCGCTGCCGGGCGGCCTCGGGTCGGCCTGGTACGCGGGCGTACACCTGCTCCGCACCCTGCGCCTGCTGCGACGGCGCTGAGCCCGGTGCGGATCAGTCGGCGTCGTGCAGCTCCCCCAGGCCGGAGGCGGTCAGTTCGTCGCGGATCTTGGCCGCGTCGCCCTCCACCACCAGGGTCAGCCCTTCGGCCCGCAGGTGGGTGGCGGCGGCGGCGGAGACCTGCTCGACCGTCGCCGACAGCAGCTCGTCGCGCAGCCCGGCGTGGTAGTCGTCGGGCAGCCCGTGCACAACCAGCGTCGCCAGGGCGCTGGCGATCGCCGGCGGGGTCTGCAGCTCGACCGAGAGCTGGCCGGCCCGCCAGGACCGGGCCACCGCCAGCTCCTCCTCGGTCACCCCGTCGGCCTGGGTACGGGACACCTCACCGACCGAGTCGATCAGGGCGGGCGCGGTGACCCCGGTCTGCACACTGGAGCTGACCGCGAAGCGCCCGAACCGGCGGGACATCCCGAAGTCCGACCGGATGCCGTACGTGTAGCCGCGTACCTCGCGGATCAAGTGGTTGAGCCGCGACGTGAAGGCTCCACCGAGGACGGTGCTGGCCAGGGTCATCGGCACGTAGTCGGGGTGGGCCCGGTGCGGGGCCGGATGGCCGAGCCGCAGCGTGGACTGCACCGCGCCCGGCCGGTCGACCAGGATGATCCGCCGGTGGTCCCGCAAACTGACCGGCAGCGGCGGTCCGGGCTGTGACGGCGAGCCGGTCGCCCCGGCGAAGGCGGCCACGCCGAGCGCGTCCAGGTCGATCAGGTCCAGATCGCCGGCGACCAGCAGGGTGCCGGGTCGGGTGAACCACGCACGGTGGAAGTCGACGACGTCCGCCACGGTCACCGCCGCCACCGAGTCGGGGTCGCCGCCCATCGGCCGACCGTGCCGCTGGTCGGCACCGAACAGGTCGGCGCGCAACGCGGCTTCGGCCCGCGGCCCCGGGTTGGCCCAGTACATCCGCAGCGCGGTCGCCTCGTCGTCGCGGACCCGCTCAACATCGGACGGATCCAGGCGGGGGGTGCGGACCGCCTCGGTGAGCAGTTCGACGGCCGCGCCGAGCCGGTCGGTGCTGACCTGCACGCCGACCCGGAACGAGTCCCAGTCGGCGGAGATGGACAACTCGGTGCCGAGACCCTCCAGGACCAGGGCGTACGCGGCCGAGTCCCGGGTCTCGGTGCCCTCTTCGAGAGCCTTGGCGAGCACTCCGGCCAGCCCTTCCCGGCCGACCGGTTCCCGACCGGCGCCGGCGTCCAGCAGCAGGGTCGCCACCGCCAGCCGGTGGCCGGGCAGGTGGGCGGCGACGATCTCGCCGCCGGCCACGCTGCGCCGGATCACGTCCGGGAAACGGTACGGCCGGGCGGCGCCCGGTCCGGGCCGCTGCGCGATGATCGTCACTGGTCGCCCTCCGGCAGATAGCTGAGCTGGACCCGATTGTCCGGCCGCAACAGGCGTGCGGCCTCGTCGTTGACCGCCTCGGTGGTGACCGCCTGCCAGCCCGGCAGCCGGTCCCCGGCACGGGCCGGGTCACCGAACTGGGTGGCGTAGCGGCCGAGGGTGTCGGCCCGGCCCTCGAAGCTGGCGACCTGACGCCACCAGCCCGTGGTGAGCAGCGCCTTGGCCCGGTCGACCTCCGCGGCGGTGACGCCGTCGCGCGCCACCTCGTCGAGCACCTCGGTCAGGCCGTCGGCGAGCCGCTCGGCGGTCACCGTCGGCTGGGCGGTCGCGGTGATGATCAGCGGTGCGGGCGCATGCGCCAGGTCGACGCCGTACGCACCCAGGTAGTCGGGCTGCGCGATCCGGGCGCCGTCGGCCAGCCGTTGGTAGAGCCGGCTGCCCCGGCCACTGCCCAGCACGGTGCCGAGCACGGTCGCCACGTCGTACGCCGGGGTTCCGAACGGGTAGGTGCGGTAGGTCAGGTAGTGCCGGGCGGCCGGTACGTCGGCGGTGACCGTCTCGGTCACCGGGCCGGCCAGTGGCGTCGGCGTACGCCCGTCCGGTGCCGGCGGGATGTCGACCCGCGCGGCGATCCCACCGAAGTACTTGTCGGCCAGGCTGAACACCTCGTCGGCGTCGGTGTCGCCGACCACGGTCAGCACCGCGTTGTTCGGCGCGTAGTACATCTCGTGGAACGCCTGGAAGGTGGCCAGATCGGCGGCGTTGAGGTCGTCCATCGAGCCGATCGTGGCGTGGTGGTACGGGTGCCCCGGCGGGTAGAGCAGCGGCAGCAGCCGTAGCCAGGCGTCCCCGTACGGCACGTTGTCGTAGCGCTGCCGCCGCTCGTTCTTGACCACCTCGCGCTGGTTGTCCAGCGTCTCCTGGGTCAGCGCCGGCACCAGGCCGCCCATCCGGTCGGCTTCCAGCCACAGCGCGAGGGCCAGATGCTCGACGGGGACGGTTTCGAAGTAGTTGGTCCGGTCCGGGTTGGTGGTGGCGTTGAGCGAGCCGCCCGCGCCCTGCACCAACTTCATGTGCTCGGTCTTGGCGACGTTGACCGACCCCTCGAACATCAGGTGCTCGAAGAGGTGGGCGAATCCGGTCCGGCCGGCGGGCTCGTGACGCGAGCCCACGTCGTACCAGAGATTGACCGCGACCACCGGCGCGCTGGAGTCGGGGCTGACGACGACCCGCAGGCCGTTGTCCAGCCGGGTGGTCTCGATCGGCCAGGGGTACCCGTTGGGCGACATGCGCCCGACGTTATCCGATCGGGGCCCCGGCTGGCCGCACCGGGCCGGCCGGGTGCCGTCGAGGGTTGGCCGTTGCCATCAATGGCTCGACCGTTGCCGGCAAAGGTCGGCCGGCGCCATCGAGGTCAGCCGCGCGGCATGCTGCCCGACTGCGGACGCGGCTGCTCGCGCCGGTCGGAGTCATCCAGGATGGCTGCGGCCTGACGCACCGGGTCGTCACTGCCGGCCGCTTCCTCCTCCGGCAGCAGGTGACCGGCGCGCGATTCGATCCGCTCCGCCTCGGCTTCGCCGTCGGCTGCCGCCTGACCTGTGGTGGCGGCGCCCGGTGATGGTGGGCCGGTGAACGGGTCGTCGTCGGTGTCAGTGTTCAGGTGCCACGCTGCGACGAAAAGTGCAGCCGACCGCCGGCCGGGGAGAACGCCGGACCGTAGATCTCCGCCGACGACTGGCCGCTGATCCGCGGGAACGGCCCGATCCGATCGTCCGGGGTGATCAGGCAGATCTCCATGTTGCCGCCGTCCTCGGCGACGTACAGGTCGCCGCCCGGCGTACCGACGATGTTGTCGACGCCGGGCAGTGGCGGGGTGCCGAAACCAGCGAGTCGTCGTAGGCCAGATCGATTCGCTGGCCGAGCGCGTCGTACGCCCAGACCCGGTTGTCGCCCTGGTGGTGTACCAGCAGACGCCGTCGGCGTAGTGACATCCTTCTCCGCCGTGACGCTAGGTGTTGCTGGCGGCCACGGATGCCGGTCGTGGTTGACAGACGGTGAGAACCGGCCGAAGTCCGGTGGTTCCACCCGACTGCCGGGGCCCGGCCGGGGTGGCGCTCAGCGGCTGATCCGGTACAGTGTGCCTCGTGGTGCGCACGTATCGATGGTTTAGGCAGCCGGCCCTGGTGCCGGTGGCTCAGCCTTGACCTGACGTCACCCCACCAGAGCCGGCCAAGGGCAGCGGGCATCGAGCCCCCTGCCCTTTCGTATGCCAACGAGCAGCCGGCTTGGCTGGGGGCGCCGGCTCCCCAGGGAGACTGGCGGAAGGAACAGACACCACATGAGCATCTCCATCGGACGCGTCGCCGATCAGCGCATCGACCGGGTCGTCCCGCTCACCACCCCGGCCCTGCTGCACCACGAGCTGCCCCTCGACGACCAGCTCACCGCGCGGGTGCTGGACGGCCGACGAGCCGTCGCCGGCGTGCTCGACGGACAGGACGACCGGCTGCTGGTCGTGGTCGGCCCATGTTCGGTGCACGACCCGGCCGCCGCCCTTGAGTACGCGCACCTGCTCGCCGATGCCGCGCAACGGCACGCCGACGACCTGTTGATCGTGATGCGGGTGTACTTCGAGAAGCCGCGGTCGACGGTCGGCTGGAAAGGTCTGATCAACGACCCGGGTCTGGACGGATCCGGGGACGTCAACTCCGGGCTGCGGATCGCCCGCTCGCTGCTGCTCGAGGTGCTGCGGGCCGGGCTGCCGGTGGGCTGCGAGTTCCTCGACCCGATCACCCCGCAGTACATCGCCGACGCGGTGACCTGGGGGGCGATCGGCGCCCGCACCGTCGAGAGTCAGGTGCACCGACAGCTGTCCTCCGGGCTGTCCATGCCGATCGGCATGAAGAACCGCCCGGACGGCAGCGTCGCCACCGCGGTGGACGCCATCCGGGCCGCTGCCGTGCCGCACGTCTTCCCCGGCATCGACATGTCCGGGACGCCGGCGATCCTGCACACCCGGGGCAACGCCGACTGCCATCTGGTGTTGCGCGGCGGTGCCGGTGAGCCCAACTACGACGCCGAGTCGGTGGCCGCCGCACTGGGTCTGCTGCGGGCAGCCGGACTGCCGCGGCGGCTGGTCATCGACGCCAGCCACGGCAACAGCGGCAAGGACCACCGCCGGCAGCCGCTGGTCGTCGAGGACGTCGCCGGGCAGCTCGGCGCCGGGCAACGGGGCATCGTCGGGGTGATGCTGGAGTCGTTCCTGGTGGCGGGCCGGCAGGATCTGGACCCGACCAGGGAACTGGTGCACGGACAGTCAATCACCGACGCCTGCCTGGGTTGGGACCAGACCGCTCAGGTCCTTGGGCGGCTGGCGACGGCGGTCGGGGACCGCCGGGCGGCGCTGGCCGCCGCGCAGCGGTAGCCTGCCGCGCTCGGCTGCGGCCAGGCTGCGGAGCCAGGCCGCAGCCGGCGCACCGGCCTGCCCCGGGGCGGAGTCAGCGGGTGGCCAGGGCACCGGGGGCGTCGGGTCACCGGGTCGCGCGCCCCGGGGCGTCGGTCGGCCGGTGGCCGGCCACCCGCGCGGCGATCCAGACGAAGAACACCGCCAGCGCGACCTGGATCGCGTGTCGCAGCCAGTCGATCCCGGCGGTCTCGCCGATGCCCAGCCAGGCGGCAATCACCCCGCCGAGCAGGGCGGCGGCAATTCCGACGCCGATGGTCAGCCAGACAGAGATGTTTTGCCGGCCGGGTAGCAGCAGACGTCCCAGAGCGCCGATGATCGCGCCAGCGACGAGCGCCCACAAGATGGTACCGATCATGAGTCCACCTCCTGGCCCGAGCGTAGGTGCCCGGATCGGACCGAGAGGGCGGAACGCCGACGGTCGGCAGGATGAACCCGGCGGTCCGGTCGGTGCGTGGGGCGTCGTTTGCCGTGCCGCGGGCGGGGTAGCAGGCGGAGGTGACCGATGAGACGTCCCGTGCCGAGCTGTACGCACTGCTCGACGACATCTACCTCGGCAAGGAACGGGTGAGCCGGGCCGAGATCGCCCGCCGGGCGGTCGCCGCCGAGCTGCCCGCTCACCTGCTGACCAGGATCAATGCTCTGCCGGAAGGCGAATACGCCCAGGACGAGGCGGAAGAGGTCCTGCATTCATCTACGGAAGGTGCCTGATCACCGATGGACGAACACCAGAACCGGCCGGCCGCCGTACTCGGCCAGACCCCGGACGGCCAGCCACCCGAGGACGACCCGGACTTCGCCGGCGAGCACGACGACACGGCGGTCTCCCACGACATCATCGAAGGGACCGACCGGGACCGTGAGCCGGAGACGCCTCGCGGCTGGTCCGGGATGGAGAAGCCCGGGTTCACCGCCGACTGACAAGCAACCGGCGTTGCGGGCTGACGGTCAGCCGGCGTTGCGGGCTGACCGTCAACCGGCGTTGAGGTTGTCGGTGACCGCCCGGACCAGGCTGGTCAGCGTCTCGTCGGCGAGCCGAGTCAGTTGTTCGTGCGGCAGGTCGGAGTCCAGCTCCAGGCGGAGCATTGCACCGCCCGCCTGCACCGGGTACACCTGCACAACAGCCGTCCACGGGCCGCCCGCCGTCGCCCACCGGGCCTGCAGGTGGTCGCCGTGGACTGGTTCCGCCGGCACCTGGCGCAGCGGCCCCGGCAACCAGGCGGCCCTGCGGTCGGGGTCGGTCGCGGTGCCGAACGCCACCTCAGGGGGCGCGGAGACACCGCGTTCGGCGTACGCGGGCACGACCTACTCCCCGTGCCGCAACCGGGCGGCATCGACCTCTCGGCCCGGGTGCCGGGTAAGGTACTCGGTCTCCAGGTCGGCGGTGCGGTGCAGATGGTTGGCCAGCGCCGCGTCGGTGCCGTGCCGCAGCGTGTCCAGCCGGGTCCGGTGCAGGCTACCGATCTCGCGGAGCAGTTCGTCGTCGGCCAGCTCGACCGGGTCGATCCCGGTGTCGTCGACCCTGTCGACCCACGTCTCGGCTCCCGGTCCGGGCGGCGCCGACCAGGTTGGGGTGGCACCGGGCGGATGGTCCGGGCGGGGCTCGAAGGGCCGACCGGCCGCCGCCGGGGAGTAGCTGCCGTACCGCGCTGAATCCGTCATCTCCAGCCTCCGGGGAGTCGACGAGGCATTACCGTCGTAGGGTTCCCCGGCCGGTCGGCGGCAAACACCGGGCGGCGGTTTCCGGGCGGCCACGCATCTGACTACGACGGCTCGTCGGAGAAGCCGACGGGCGGCCGGTACGCTTCCCTGCATGCGGCAGCTGTGGACCCCGGTGTGGATCCTGCGGCACCTGGCGGCGGTGGCGCTGGTGGTGGGCTTCCTCGCGCTCGGCTGGTGGCAGATCAGCCGGGCCGCCGCCGGCAACACGCTGAGCTGGGCATACGCGGTGGAATGGCCGGTTTTCGCAGCGTTCGTGGTGTTTATCTGGGTCCGTGAGATACGGCAGGCCCACCGGGCGGTACCTGGCCCGGACAACGACACACCGGACAACGACTCGCCGAGGAACGGCACACCAAAGAACGCACCATCGCGGGAGGAGACGTTCGGCCGACCGGTACGGGTCCGGTCTGCCCCTGGCGTGACCGCCGCCCCCGGCCCGGACGACCCGGAGTTGTCCGCCTACAACAACTACCTGGCCTGGCTGAACGCGAATCCGCACGCCAGGGCCGGCGACTACCCGGGCTGACCGGAAGAGAAAGGGACGGACGACAGTGTCAGGCGCACTCACCCGGTACCGGCTGATCGCGTACGTGGTCGGCGTGGTGCTGATCCTGCTGATGGTGATCGGCATGCCGTTGAAGTACCTGTTCGACCGGGCCATCGTGGTCGAGACGGTCGGGCCGGCGCACGGGTTCCTCTACATGGTCTATCTGGTCGCCGCGTTCGACCTGGCCCGGCGGGCCAACTGGTCACTCGGCCGGATCCTGGCGATCATGCTGGCCGGGACGGTGCCGTTCGTGTCGTTCTACGCCGAGCGGGTGGTCAGCCGCTGGGCGAGCGAGCAACCGCGTACCGAGCCGGACAAGGTGTTCACCGGCTGAGACCGGGCGGGCGGTGACCGGTTGACGGTGCCCCGGCCGGGCCGGCACCGTCGTCGGGCCGACCCGGCCGGGGCGTACGGCCGACGTTGTCGGCGGCCGGGGAGCCGAGCCTCGTGCGGCGTCGGATCAACCCATCGTGTGGCCGCCGGAGCTGGTCGGCGCACCGGACAGCCCGGCGACGAATGCCGACCAGGCTGCTGCCGAGAATTCCAGGTGCACTCCGGGGTCGGTGGAGTTGCGCACCCCGACCGCCGAGCCGATCTCGGCTACCTCGACGCAGGTCGTCGCCTCGCAGCGGCGGCTCTTACGCCACGCCGGACCGGCAGTGCTGATCACAGTCACCTAGACTCCTTAATAAGGATAAATCGGTAAATTTGCCATCAGAGCACGCAGGCAATCGGGCGGACTGTATCAGTCCCCGATCTTGCCGACGCGACTGGGCGACACCGCGAAAACCCGGTGAAACCGCCGTTCGGACCATGCGGAGGGCCGGCCGTCCTTAGCAGACCTGACGGCGGCGGTGTAGCGTGCAACAGGGTGGCAACCAGCCAGGTGGCACTCTGCAAGGCACCCCCCCGGAGCGTTCCCATGCCTGCCCGACACCAGGGCCCGACCATCGGGCGTCGCCGGCTGCGTGCGGCGCTACGCCGGGCACGCGATGCCGCCGCGCTGACCCAGGACTACGTCGCCGCTCAAATGGACTGGTCGCTGTCGAAGCTGATCCGGATCGAGTCGGGTTCGGTCAGCATCTCGACCAACGACGTCAAGGCTTTGCTGGACCTGTACGGCGTACGCGACCAGCAGCAGGTGCAGGAGCTCGTCGAGCTGGCCCGGGCGGCACGACGGCGCGCCTGGTGGAGCGGCTACAAGGATCGGGTGCCGGCCGCCTACGCGGCCTACATCGGGCTGGAGGCGGAAGCGTCGGCACTGCGGTACTTTCAGCCAATCAGCTTCCCCGGCCTGCTGCAGACCGAGGAGTACGCCCGCGCGGTGATCCCGGCCGACGGCCCGCACCATGTACCGGCGGCCGAGATCGAAGGGCGGGTGCAGATCCGGCTGGCCCGCCAGCACGAGGTGCTCTTCGGCGCCGATCCGCCGCAGATCGAGGTGATCATCGACGAGGCTGCGCTGCGCCGGATGACCGGCGGCCCGCGGGTGCTGCGCGAGCAGCTCCAGCATGTGGCGAAGATGTCAGCGGCGCCTCATGTCACGGTCCGGGTGCTGCCGTTCGCCGCCGGAAGCAACACGGTGCTCGGGCCGTTCGTCATCCTGCACTTCGCCGACCAGGCCGACGCTGACGTGGTGTACGTGGAGAGCGCTCTGGTCGAGGAGGTCATCGACCGGGCCGACGAGGTCCGGCCGTACCAGCATGTCTTCGACCGACTACGGGCGGAATCCCTGTCGCCAGCCGACTCGGTGGCGATGCTGCACGACCTCGCCCGGCGGCTGGACGGGCCGGACGCGGGCTGATCGACGTCGACCAGCCCGCCGACGACCGCGACGGCGGCCGGGCCCGCTCACCGCTGGTCGGGCACCCACGGCTCGATGGTGACCGGCTCGGACAGACCGGCCAGCCGGGAGATCTCCCGAGCCCGCATCAACGCCCGGCTCACCTGGCCGTACTGGCGTTCGTCGTCGGTGCTGAACAGCAGCAACAGCAGTCCCTGGTGACGGCCCCATAGTTCGTACGCCCGCGGCCGCAACCGGTCGCCGAGCCAGGCGACCGCCACCGGCACGAACGCAGCCGCCAGCATGGCGAGGTAGACACCCGCGCTGACCTCGTCCAACCCGCGGGTGTAGCCGACGGTCACCGCGACCGCCGCCAGGGTCAGGGCGGTCACCGCGATCACCCGGCCGGTGAGCCGGTCGCGGGCGCCTCGCGCGGTCCGGAGTTCGGTGAGGTCGCGGACGGCGAAACGCCGGCCGGCCACGACGAACCATTCACCGGTCACGCAGATGCCGGGCTGCCGGTAGAAGGTCCGTCCGACACTGGAGCCGGACTGGGCGGGCACCGGGGAACCGCGTCGGGGTGGGGTCTGGCGAGTAGCACGCATAGCTGCCTCCGAAGGGCTCGTGCGGCGCTGACCTTGCGGGTCCATTGTGCAAACAGCTAGCTACTCGATGGAAGGTGGTCATTCTGCCACCTAGCAGAATGACGTACGGCAGGCCGCGTCCTGGATGGCGAATCAGACCTTTTGCGGCTATTCATCCGGATAGCTTACTGACGACAACCGCACAGACCGACTAATGACGCATTATTCGCAATTGATCAGACGCTGTCCAATGACGACGCGCCGGAGTCAACCGGTCACGCGAAGACAACAGGAATGTTGCCCAGAGCAGCCAACCGTCACATCCAGTAACTGTCAACGGGCTCCGGCCAGTTCCATGCCACGGATCACGATCGCAGCACTTTCCGCGTCGCAACCTTGCGGCTAAGTTGGACCAGCTGGTCCGGTCACCAGTCGCCGGGAAGCGGTGACGCCGGTCCAGTGCCGCCGAATCGCCGTCCTGAGATTATCTGACGTTACAAACAGTGATCTCACGGTTGCGATCCGGGGACCCATCGGCAACTGGGGTGAATCCGCGGTTCACCGCGGTAGGGCGAACTTCCCGCCCGAATCCGTCAGCTAACCCGGTAGGCGGCGAGGAAGAAGGGTTCTGCGTTCTTGTCAACAGCGCGGATTCTGCTGCGCACCCTGATGCTGGCCGGCGTAAGCCTCGGCCTGGTGGTACCGGCGACCGCCGCGACCGCCCAGCCGACGGTCAGCGAACTCACGCAGCAGATCGACGAGGAATCCGAAGAGCTGGCCAAGGTCGTCGAGTCGTACAACCGGCTCAGGGAGGAGGCCAAGGCCACCCGGGCGGCGGCCGAGGAGATCGACGCCAAGCTCGGCCCGCTGCAGGCCGAACTCGCGGCAGCGCAGACCGAGGTCGGTCAGATCGCGGTCAACGCGTACAAGACCGGCGGGTTGAGCACCGCGAGCGCCCTGCTCGACGGCACCTCCGGCAGCTTTATCCACCGGCTCGGCACCCTGGACCACCTGGCCCGGGACCGGCAGCAGCGGCTCAGCGAGTTCACCAGCACCCAACTGACCTACCTGGCCGAGCAGGAGAAGCTGCAGGCGGCACTGAAGAAGCAGGACGCCCAGGTCAAGGAGCTCGCCGACCGCAAGAAGAGCATCGAAGCGGACATCGACGAGCTGATGGACAAGCGGGAACGGGCCTACGGTGCCGCGAGCGAGACCGGCTCGTCGTACACCGGAACCGTCCCGTCGGTGTCCGGTGCCGCCGGCTCGGTCGTCGAGTTCGCGTACGGAGCCATCGGCAAGCCGTACGTCTGGGCTGCCAGCGGCCCGAACGGTTACGACTGCTCGGGCCTGACGCTTGCCGCGTGGCGTACCGCCGGCAAGAGCCTGCCGCACAACGCGGCGATGCAGTGGGACGTGGTCGCGAAGATCGACCGTGGCGCACTGCAGCCCGGTGACCTGGTGTTCTACAACGGTCTCGCCCACGTCGGCCTGTACGTGGGCGGCGGCCAGGTGATCCACGCACCCACCTTCGGCCGTACCGTCGAGCTGGCCAGCGTGGACATGATGCCGCCGTACGGCTACGGCCGGGTCCGCTGACCCGGTCGCTCGCGCGACACTGCCGACGGCCCGGCATCCGCAAGGCGGATGCCGGGCCGTCGGCAGTTCGTCGGTGGGTTGTCAGTTCATCGGCGGATCAGGTCGCCTGCAGCCGATTCGTCAGGCCGCCTGCAGCCCTTCCGCCCGGGCCAGCTCCCGCAGCCGGCCCAGCGCCTGGATCTCCAGCTGACGGATGCGCTCCCGGGACAGTGAGAAGCGCGAAGCGACCTCGGTCAGCGAGTGCTCCCGCCCGTCCTCCAAGCCGTACCGGGCCCGCATGATGCCGGCGGACCGGTCGTCCAGGTGGTTGAGCAGGCCCTCGATCCGCTGCCGCTCCAAACCGGTGAGCACGATGTCCTCCGGCGACGGTGCGTCGCTGTCGGCCACCAGGTCGCCCAGGTTGGTGTCGCCGTCGTCGCCGACCGGGGTGTCCAGCGACACCGTGTCCTGCGACCACCGCACCAGCTCGTGCACCCGCTCGACCGGCACGCCGAGCGAGGCGGCGATCTGCTCCGGCTCCGGGTCCGAACCGAGCTCCCGGGTCAACTGGCGGGCCACGTTGCGCATCCGGTTGACGTCCTCGACCAGGTGCACCGGAAGCCGTACGGTCCGCTCCTGCTGGGCGATCGCCCGGCTGATGGCCTGCCGAATCCACCAGGTCGCGTAGGTGGAGAACTTGAAACCACGCTCGTAGTCGAACTTCTCCACCGCGCGGACCAGACCGGTGTTGCCCTCCTGGATCAGGTCCAGCATCGGCATCCCGGACCGGACGTAGCGGCGGGCGATCGACACCACCAGACGCAGGTTGGCCCGGATGAACAGGTCCTTGGCCCGTTCACCCTCGACGACCAGCCGCTCCAGCTCCTCGCGGCTCACCCCGGCCCGCGGCACGCCCTGCTCCAGCAGGTGCTCCGCGTACAGACCGGCCTCGATCGCCTTGGAGAGGTCGACTTCCCGGGCCGCGTCGAGCAGCGGCGTGCGGGAGATCTCATGCAGGTAGACGCCAACGAGGTCCCGCTCCTCGGCGACCTCGTCGGTCCGCAAAGCCATCGTCTTCTCCACGTTGCTCACGGTCCCCTCGTTAACCCCACGTCGTGCCCTGTCACCTGCGATGCGCATCTCCATCAGCCTCTCCCCCGTCACGTCCGCCTCCGATCCGGCGAACCTGATGTGGCAGGCCCGCCGTATGGCGCCGACACCTGCACAACAGATGAGACGCGTCAGAGATTCCGTCTCGTGAGTCGAAGCTGACACGATTGCCTGAATAATTGCTGTGAGCGGGATTGGCGTTTCCTGCCAGGCTCCTCGATCGCCACGCTGCGTCGGGCCGGCCGACTGCCCGATGCACTCAGGTCGGCGGGGCGTGGCAGACTCCCAGCACACCACGACACCGGGCAGGGGCGCAGCGATTCCCGTCACTACCCCTCCTGCGATCCTCGTCACTGCCCGCCCGGTCGGTTGGTCCTGGCCAACGCCGGTCGGTTGGTCCTGGCCAGGAGTACGGCCCGAGCGGGGTGCACGGTTCATCACCACCCGACAGACACCGGCCTGCGGGTCACGACGCACGCGAATCGTCTGGATCCGGCCGCCACGAGGCGCCGGCTGGACGGCCGTCGTCCGGCCGCCATTCGGTCAGCCGCTGCCGGATCACTGCGGCGACCTGGGCGGCCGTGCCCCGGGCGTCGATGACCACGAACCCGGCGGCCTCCGGCAGCGACCCGTATGCGGCCGCGCTGGTCGCCAGGAACTCCAGCGACTCGTGGTCGGTGCCCCGGGCGTCGATCCGCCGGGCCGCTTCGGCGGGCGGCAGCAAGAGTAGGAACGTCACGTCCGGTTGGGGAAACACCCGGTAGGCCAGCCGGGCGGGCCGCTCCCAGTGGCCTGCGCCGTGGGTGCGGATGCTGGCGTACTGGCAGACCGCGTACCGGTCCATCACCGCGATCGCCCGGCGTGAGCCGAGCACCGACCGGGCGATCGCGAGCCAGCGCAGCAACGCCTCGAGGAACATCAGCCCGCCACGGCCGACCATCCGTCGGGCGTCCGGGCGGCCGATCCGGACCGCCAACCGGTCGAGCCAGCGTCGACCGCCGGCGTTGCGCCAGTACCGGGCGGGCCGGCCGGCGGCGGTCAGCGCCTCGGCCAGCAGGTGTGCCTGAGTGGTCTTGCCGACCCCGTCGATGCCCACCAACGCGATCCGTCGCAGCCCGGCCGGCGGCGACCAGGCCGGATCGGCATCCACTGTGCTCCCTGCGGGGTCCGGTGGCGGGCATGGCGACGCGGCTGACGACGTGGACTGTACGGGCGACGGCGGGCGGGACGCGGGCCGGGACGGTGACTCTGATGGTGACGGTGGCGCATGGGTCACTGTGACGAGCACTTTCCCAACGGTAGCGAGCACGTGCACGTCGTCACCCCGCTCGCCCACTGTCACGCGCCGTGCCCGCACGCACGAACCGGCCGGGAACGGGTATGCCACCGACGGGCACCCGACGACAGCCAGGAGGTGGGGCAATGACCCGGATATCGGGGCAGTCGACGCGACAGACCGGGCCGGACCGGCTCGACGGCTACACCGAGGCGGCGGTGCAGCGGCTGCTCAGCGAGCACGCCGACACCGCCGAGCAGGGGGTGGGCGTCTCTCGCCGGGACCACAGCCTGGTGCTGTGCGGCGAGGTCGAGAGCGCCCACCGGCGGGCGGAGATCGTCCGGCTGGTGGCCGAGCGCTTCCCCGGCGTACGCCTGATCGTCGACATCGTCGTCAGTCGCACCACCGTGCCGACCGAGGCGGAGGAGCTGTCGTGATCCGCGTCGCGGCCGTCGGAGACGTGCACATGGACAGCGACGTGCTGGGCCGGTTCCGCCCAGCGTTGGCGCAGCTCGGTGACCGGGCCGACGTCCTGCTGCTGGCCGGCGACCTGACCCGGCACGGCACGGAGTCGGAGGCGCGGTGCGTGGCCGACGAGTTCGGCGGTCTGGCGGTCCCGGTGGTGGCGGTGCTCGGCAACCACGACCACCACTGTGACCAGGTGCCGCAGCTGGTCGGGATACTCAGCGACGCCGGGGTCACGGTGCTCGACGGCGACGGCGTGGTGGTGGACTGCCCCGGCGGCCGGCTCGGGGTGGCCGGGGTCAAGGGGTTCGGGGGCGGGTTCGCCGGGCGGTGCGCGAGCCGGTTCGGCGAGCCGGAGATGAAGGCGTTCGTCGCCACCACGGCGGACGCCGCAGATCGGCTACAGGCGGCGCTGGTCGGGCTGGACTGCGACGTACGGGTGGCGCTGACCCACTATTCGCCGGTGCCGGAGACACTAGCCGGCGAGCCGCCCGAGATCTACCCGTTCCTCGGCTCCTACCTGCTTGCCGAGGCGATCGACGCGGCACCGACCGACCTCGCGGTGCACGGCCACGCCCACTTCGGCAGCGAACGGGGCACCACCCCCGGTGGGGTTCGGGTCCGTAACGTCGCCCATCCGGTGATCAAACAGGCGTACAGCGTGTATTCGCTCGCCGGGTCGGTCGCTTGACCAGACTGGTGCAGGTTTCCGTCGCCGGTCGCAAGGGTATTCAGCGGCCATGGAGCTACTTCTCTGGATTCTCGCAGTCGTCCTGGTCGTCGCCGGCGTTCTCGCGCTGTTCCGTCGGCAACTGCTCTGGGGCATCGTGCTGATCGTCGTCGGGCTGCTCGTCGGTCCCGGTGGCGTGAGTCTGTTCGCTTGACGGTGCCGGGCGTACCCCCGGCCCCCTCAACCGACATCGACCTGACCACATCTACCCCGAGCCTGCCGGCGCCGCCGGACCGGCCCGCTCCTCCCTATTGCGGACCGGTGCCGGCGGCCCCGGCCTGACCTGTTGTTTCCCTGGAGTCGCTACGCGCTCCCCAATTTGCTGTTCCCTGGAGTTGCCATGCGCTCGTGGTGGGGTCTACCGGTGTTCCTCGGCCTGGTGGCGGCGGCTGCGGCGGTCGGGGCGTTCGCCGCCCGCGACGCCGGTTCCCGGTACGCCGAACTGGTCCAGCCGTCCTGGGCACCGCCGTCCTGGCTGTTCAGCCCGGTTTGGACCATCCTGTACGTGCTGATCGCCGTCGCCGGGTTCACCGTCTGGCGACGGGCCGGTGCCGGCCTGGCGATCGCCAGTTGGCTGGCCCAGCTGGTGCTCAACGCCGCCTGGACACCGCTGTTCTTCGCCGCCGGCCGGTACGGTCTGGCGTTCGCTGAGATCGTGCTCCTCTGGCTGCTCGTCGGCGCCACCGTGGTGCTGTTCTGGCGGGTCTGGCGACCGGCCGCTCTGCTGATGGTCCCGTACTGGGGCTGGGTCACCTTCGCCGCCGCGCTGAACCTGTCCATCTGGCAGCTCAACAGCTGAGTAGCGGGTCAAGGTTTCCGAATCGTTACTGGCTCGTAGCTGGTCAGGACTGGACGCGCTTCCATTGCAAGCGCTTACATGTGAAGACGCCCAGACAGCAACCGACCGGCGCAGCCCGATCGCGGGGACGCGGGGCCCGCCGGCTAGGAAGGGAGAACGCTCCATGGCGGTCTTCACCAGACCACGCCAGGCCTTCGCGCTCGCCAGCGTGCTCGGGCTGGCCCTCGCCTCGACGGCGTGTGTTTCCGACAGCGGCACCAGCGCAGACCCGGAGTCCGAGGAATGCGCCCCATACAGTGACTACCAGGGCAACGACGGCACCGAGGTGACGATCTACGCCTCGATCCGTGACGCCGAGGCGGACCTGCTCGAGCAGTCCTGGAGCGAGTTCGTCGACTGCACCGGCATCGACATCCGCTACGAGGGCAGTGGCGAGTTCGAAGCCCAGCTGCAGGTGCGGGTCGACGGCGGCAACCCGCCGGACATCGCCTTCATCCCGCAGCCCGGCCTGCTCGGCCGGTTCGCCGAGGCCGGCCAGCTGCAGGCCGCCTCCGACGGGACCAAGGCGATGGCCGAGGCCAACTACAGCGAGGACTGGCTGGCGTACGGCACGGTCGACGGCACCTTCTACGGCGCCCCGCTCGGCTCCAACGTCAAGTCCTTCGTCTGGTACTCGCCGAGCATGTTCGCCGACAACGGCTGGACCGTGCCGGAGACCTGGGACGAGCTGATCGCGCTCAGCGACGAGGTCGCCGCCACCGGCACCAAGCCGTGGTGCGTCGGGGTCGAGTCCGGTGACGCCACCGGCTGGCCGGCCACCGACTGGATCGAGGACATCATGCTCCGGACCCAGACGCCGGAGGTCTACGACCAGTGGACCACCCACGACATCCCGTTCAACGACCCGCGGGTCGCCGAGGCCGTCGACCAGGCCGGCTCGATCCTCAAGAACGAGGAGTACGTCAACGGCGGCTTCGGTGGCGTCGACAGCATCACCGCGACCTCGTTCCAGGATGCCGGCACCCCGATCCTCGACGGTGACTGCGCGCTGCACCGGCAGGCCAGCTTCTACGCCAACCAGTGGCCGGAGGGCACCGAGGTGGCCGAGGACGGCGACGTCTTCGCGTTCTACTTCCCGACCAACGACCCGAGCGCCGGCCAGCCGGTCCTCGGCGGTGGCGAGTTCACCGTGGCCTTCGCCGACCGGCCCGAGGTCCAGGCGGTGCAGACCTACCTGGCCTCGCCGGAGTACGCCAACAGCCGGGCCTCGCTCGGCAACTGGGTGTCGGCCAACAGCGGGCTGGACATCGCCAACGTGGAGAACCCGATCGACCGGCTCTCCGTGGAGATCCTGCAGGACGAGAACACCACGTTCCGCTTCGACGGATCGGACCTGATGCCGGCCGCGGTCGGCGCGGGCACCTTCTGGCGCGGCATGGTGGACTGGCTCAGCGGCCAGAACACCGAAGAGACCCTCGACTACATCGAAGGCTCCTGGCCGACCAGCTGACACCACGCGGCCGGCCCACCCACGAGCACACCGGGGGTGGGCCGGCCGCACCATAGCTGGCTCCGGTCGACGATCCGTTGGGAGGGCGGATGTACTTCGACTTCGCTGAGCAGTACCCGAAGCTGTTGATGCTGCTGTACGGCCTGATCGCGTTCGTGGTGATCGTCGGCGGCATGCTGCTGTTGCTCGACGCGGTGCCGAGCTGGTTCGCCCGCCGACGGGAGCAGCGACTGATCGCGGCCGGCGCCGGCGGTGGTGCCGGCGGCGGCGCATCGGTGCCGGTCGGCCGCCCTCGGCGCGGCGGCGAAGGCCTGTTCGGCCTGTTCTTTCTGCTGCCGGCCCTGCTGCTACTCGGCATCGGGCTGGTCATCCCGGCGCTGCGCACCACCGTCCTGTCGTTCATGGACGGACGTAGCGAGAACTGGGTCGGTCTGGAGAACTACCGGTGGATGTTCTCCCAGGACGAGATCATCCAGGTGCTGACCAACACCCTGATCTGGGTGATCCTGGTGCCGACGGTGGCGACCGCGATCGGCCTGCTCTACGCGATCATGGTGGACAAGGCCCGGTTCGAGGCGCTGGCCAAGTCGCTGGTCTTCATGCCGATGGCGATCTCCTTCGTCGGCGCCAGCATCATCTGGCGGTTCGTCTACGCGTACCGGGGCGGCGAACAGGAGCAGTACGGCCTGCTCAACTACCTGGTCACCCTGTTCGGCTTCGAGCCGCAGCGCTGGCTGCAGCTCAACGCCCCGCTGAACACGCTGCTGCTGATCGTGGTGATGATCTGGATCCAGGCCGGGTTCGCGATGGTGGTGCTCTCCGCCGCGATCAAGGCGATTCCAGCCGACATCATCGAAGCCGCCCGCCTCGACGGGGTGAACGCCTGGCAGATGTTCTGGCGGGTCACCATGCCGAGCATCCGCCCGGCGCTGATCGTCGTGGTGGTGACCATCTCGATCGCCACCCTGAAGGTCTTCGACATCGTCCGGACGATGACCAACGGCAACTACGACACCGGTGTGATCGCCAACGAGATGTACAACCAGGCGTTCCGCTACGGCCAGAACGGCTACGGCTCGGCCCTGGCGGTGTTCCTGTTCGTGCTGGTCATCCCGATCGTCATCTACCAGATCCGTAACCTGCGCAAGCAGCGGGAGGTGTGACACCCGTGACCACCACCACGCCCCCCGTGGCCGCTCCGGCCAGCAGCGGGGAGGAACGGCCCCGTACCCGGGTCGGCCGGGTCCGCAAGCGGCTCAACACTCCGACGGCGACGATCGTCGCGATCGTCATCGCGGTGATCTGGACCATCCCGACGTTCGGTCTGTTCGTCTCCTCGTTCCGACCGGCCGAGGAGATCCGGACCACCGGTTGGTGGACCTTCTTCACCGACCCGCAGGTCACCCTGCAGAACTACCAGGACGTGCTGTTCGGCCGGTCCTCGTCGTCCGGGCAGTTGTCCAGCTACTTCGTCAACTCGCTGGTGATCACCATCCCGTCAGTGCTGTTCCCGCTGGCCTTCGCGGCACTGGCCGCGTACGCGCTGGCCTGGATCAACTTCCGCGGCCGGGACCTGATCTACATCTGCATCTTCGCGCTGCAGATCGTGCCGCTGCAGATGGCGCTGGTGCCGTTGCTGCGGTTCTTCTCGCAGGGCACCACGATCGGCGGCGTCACCATCACCCCACCGTGGGGACTGGACAGCTACGAACGCTACGTCCAGGTCTGGTTCGCGCACACCTGTTTCGCCCTGCCGCTGGGGGTGTTCCTGCTGCACAACTTCGTGTCGCAGCTGCCCAAGGACCTGATGGAGGCGGCCCGGGTCGACGGGGCCAGCCACCCGAAGATCTTCCGGACCATCGTGCTGCCGCTGATCGCACCGGCGCTGGCCGCGTTTGGCATCTTCCAGTTCCTCTGGGTCTGGAACGACCTGCTCGTCGCGTTGATCTTCGCGGGCGGCGAGAGTCGGGTGGCGCCACTGACGGTACGGCTGGCCGAACTCGCCGGCACCCGAGGTGATCAATGGCAACGCCTGACCTCGGGCGCCTTCGTCTCGATCATCGTGCCGTTGATCGTCTTCCTCTCCCTGCAGCGGTACTTCGTCCGAGGGCTGCTGGCCGGCAGCGTCAAGGGCTGACCACGGGGCGACGCCGGCCGCGACCACGCGGGCGAGGTGATGATCCATGACCAGAATCGACGACGTCGCCCGGCTGGCCGGGGTCTCCACGGCGACCGTCTCGCGGGCCCTCCGGGGCCTGCCGACGGTCACCGAGGCGACCCGGCTACGGGTGCTCGACGCCGCCGCGCAACTCGGATACATCGCCTCGCCCAGCGCGTCACGGCTGGCCGGCGGCAAGACCCGGGCCGTCGCGGTCGTGGTGCCCCGGATCACCCGCTGGTTCTTCAGCACCGTCGTCGAAGCCGCCGAGGACACGCTGCAGGAAGCCGGCTACGACCTGCTGCTGTACAACCTCGGCGGGCGGGAGAACGCCCGGCAGCGGATGCTGCACACCGCCAGCCTGCGCCACCGGGTGGACGCGTTGATGCTGGTCGCCACCCCGCTGCACCGGTCCGACTTTGCCGCCATCTCCGCGTTGGGCATGCCGGGGGTCACGGTCAGCTCCGGCACCGGCGTACCCGGCTGGCCCAGCATCCGGATCGACGACGTGGCCGCCGCCCGGACCGCCACCGGCCACCTGATCGGGCTCGGGCACCGGCGGATCGCCCACATCTCCGGCAACTCCGGCGAGGAACTGGCCTTCACCGCCCACCTGGACCGCCGCCGCGGCTACCGGGAAGCGCTGGTCACGGCCGGCCTCACCCCGGACCCGGCACTGGACCTGGAGGGCGATTTCACCATCGCCGGCGGCGGACTGGCCACCGCCGAACTGCTGCGCCGTGGCCCGGTGCCGACCGCGATCTTCGCCGCCTGCGACGAGATGGCGCTCGGCGCCATCGCAGTTCTGCGACAGGCCGGACTGCGGGTGCCGGCGGACGTCAGCGTGATCGGCATCGACGACCACGACGTGGCCCGGGTGGTCGGGCTGACCACCGTCGCCCAACCCGCCGCCGAGCAGGGCCGACTGGCCGCCGGCACGCTACTCGGCCCACTCGCAGCCGAAACGCCGCCCAACCCGCTCGCAGCCGGCACGCCGCCCGCCGCCGCCACGCCGACCGACACGGTGACCCTGCCCACCCGACTGGTGGTCCGCGAGTCGACCGCGCCACCCCGGGAAACCGGGTGACCGCACCGGCCGACCTGGTAGACCCACGTACGAGGCACCGCTGACCCGGCGGCCAGGGCGTTCCTGGCTGCGGGTTAGCCCGCCAACCGAGCTGAGTTGAGGAGCACACTGGTGAACACGCCATCGACCCGTACCCGTGACGGTGCCGGGGCCCGTACCGGTGACGGTGCCGGCATCGACTGGTGGCGGCAGGCGGTCATCTACCAGATCTACCCGCGGTCGTTCGCCGACTCCGACGGCGACGGCATCGGTGACCTGCCCGGCGTGATCGCCCGGCTGGACTATCTCGTCGCCCTCGGCGTCGACGCGATCTGGCTGTCACCGTTCTACCCGTCGCCGCAGGCCGACGCCGGCTACGACGTGGCCGACTACCGCGACGTCGACCCGATCTTCGGCCGGCTCGCCGACGCCGACCGGCTGATCGCCGAGGCCCACGACCGGGGGCTGCGAGTGATCGTCGACCTGGTGCCGAACCACACGTCGTCGGCACACCCCTGGTTCGTCGAGGCGCTCGGCGCCGAGGCGGGCAGCCCGGCCCGGGACCGGTACATTCTCCGCGACGGCCGCGGCCCAGATGGGGACCAGCCGCCGAACAGCTGGCGGTCCGTCTTCGGCGGCCCGGCCTGGACCAGGGTCGACAACCCGGACGGTACGCCGGGCCAGTGGTACCTGCACCTGTTCGATGCCGGCCAGCCCGACCTCAACTGGGACTCGACGCAGGTCCGCGACGAGTTCGTGGCCATCCTGCGGTTCTGGCTGGACCGGGGCGTCGACGGCTTCCGGGTCGACGTGGCGCACGGCCTGGTCAAGCAGGCCGACCTGGCCGACTGGCACTACCCGGAGGAGACCACCTCCGGCAATCACGTCGACCAGCCCCGGCCGCCGATGTGGGACCAGGACGGCGTACACGAGATCTACCGGCAGTGGCGGTCGGTGCTGGACGAGTACCCCGGGCAGCAGATCCTGGTCGCCGAGGCGTGGGTGCAGCCGGCGGAGCGGCTCGCCGCGTACGTCCGGCCGGACGAGATGCACCAGGCGTTCAACTTCGAGTACCTGGAGGCGGCGTGGACCTCCGAGGCGCAGCGTACGGTGATCGAACGGTCGTTGGCCGCCACCGAAGCCGTCGGCGCGCCCACCACCTGGGTGTTGTCCAACCATGACGTGCTGCGCCACGCCACCCGGCTGGCGCTGCCGATCGGCGCGGCCCGGCCGCGCGGCATCGGCGCGAACGACCCGCAGCCGGACACCGCGCTCGGGCTGCGCCGGGCCCGCGCCGCCACCCTGCTGATGCTGGCGCTGCCCGGCTCGGCCTACCTCTACCAGGGTGAGGAGCTGGGTCTGCCGGAGCACACCACGCTGCCGGACGAGGTCCGGCAGGACCCGACCTGGCGGCGCACCGACCACACCGAGCGCGGCCGGGACGGCTGCCGGGTGCCGATCCCGTGGGAGGCGGACAGCCCGTCCTACGGGTTCGGGCCGACCGACGCCAGCTGGCTGCCGCAGCCGCCGGTGTGGGCCGAGTACGCCCTCGACCGGCAGCGCGACGTGCCGGGGTCGACCTACGAGCTGTACCGGACAGCGTTGCGGCTGCGCCGCAAGCTCGGGCTCGGCGCCGGCCGGCTGCGGTGGCTGGAGTCACCGGAGGACGTGCTCGCCTTCTGCGTCGACGAGGTGACCGTGGTGACGAACTTCGGTGCCGAGCCGGTGTCCCTGCCGCCGGGCACCGAACCGCTGATCGCCAGCGGCCCGCTGAACGGCAGCGGACGGGTCCCGACCGACGTCACCGTCTGGGCCCGGCAGCGCGTTCGCTGAGCAGGGTGTGCACGTCGTCGATGTCACGCGGGGCGGTACGGGACGCCAGCCAGTACATGATCCCGGTCGGGATGAAGAACAGCTGGAACACGGCCAGGCCGACGGCGTAGTTCAACGGCGGTGGGACGACACCGCCGACCGCCCGCAGGGCGACCGGCAGCAACGCGTTGCCGGTCGCCCGCCCCACCCCGTTGACCAGGTTGCCGAGGCTGTAGACGGTGCCCCGGTGCTCCGGCGGGTTGACGTCGGCGATCAACGCGAACCAGTTCGGCGAGTTCGCCGACGTCAACGCCAACGCGAGCAGCGCGGTGAGGAAACTCAGCCCGATCGTCGGCTCGGTGAGCACCCCGCGCAGCACGGCGGCGGTGACCGCACCGGCACCGGCACCGTCGGGCACGTCGATGCGCATCGGCACGAAGAACAACACCAGGTAGAACGGCACCGCCGCGAGGATGCCGACCGCCGCGACCAGGGCCCGACCCCGAGGGGTACGCCGTTGCAGCCGGTCCCCGACCAGCCCACCGACGATGGACAGCGCCCCGCCGAGCTGGAACAGGGTGGCGAAGACGCTGCCGACGATGATCGCCGTACCGGCGGTGTAGCCCTGCTCCTCGGCACGGGCCCTAAACAGCGCCGGCAGCCAGACCAGCGAGCCGAACGCGACCTGGGCGGTGAGCCCCTGCGCCACCAGCCAGACGTTGGTCCGCCGCCGGGCGATCGTCGGCAGGTCGGCCCGGCTGATCCGGTGCTCGTACTCACCGCCGGCGGCGAACCGGTCGGCCAGCTCCGGCTGACTCTGCCCGCGCCGCACGTCGTAGGTGAACAGGTACGCGACCGTGGCGGCCAGCCCGGCGGCGGCCAGCACCAGGAACGGCCGCCGCCAGTCGGCGTGCCCCAGCAGCCCGCCGAGCAGCGTGCCGGCCAGCGTGCCGACGCCCTGCGACAGCCCCCAGAAGCTCATCACCAGGCCCCGCCGGCCGGGGGTGATCAGGTCGCTGACCACGGAGAAGCCGACCGAGGCGACCGCGCCGAGGCCGACGGCGGCGACCAGCTGCGCGGCGAAGAACAGCGGATAGCTGCCCGCGAGTGCAGTACCGACCGCGCCGAGCCCCCAGATCACCGTACCGGCCATCAGCAGCGGTTTGCGGTCGCCTCGGTCGCCGACGTACGCCCAGCCAACCGCGGCGATCGCGCTGACGAGGAAGGTCGCGGCGGTGACCGCCCCGATCGCCCCCTCCGGTACGGCGTACGTGTCGGCGATGCTGCCGTACAGCGGCGGGACCAGGCCGATCGCCACGTTGTCCAGCGAGGCGAGCACGATGAACACGACGACGCTGTAGATGCGGTGCGCCCGCCCACCGGTCAGCGTCATGCCGCTGAGTATGGGACAGCGGGCGAGCCGGCCCTGCACGCGGTGTTGCCCTGGCTGCCTGCCCGCTGGGGCGATACCGCGATGGTTGTCGATGTAAGGTGCCGTTGCCACGCACCACCGTCTGGCAAACCCCTACCGCCCACTGACCTGACCGGTCACAACGGGGAGCCTTCAGCCGCCACCAGGCTCGTCGGAATCCCGGGGAATAATGATCTGACTGCCCTCCGGCGCCTCCTCGCTGCGGTTAGCAGCGGGCGGATGCTGGAAGGCACGTCGAAACTGCCACAAAGAGCCGAGTGCTAACAAGAAGACTACATGCACAGCTGGATTCATGCCTCCTTCCTGTATCCAACCCTCCCACCCTTCCAATATCCCGAGAGGCAGGTCGCGACCCACACTTACACTAGGCGCAATAACAAAAGACCAGAAAATCAGCACTACAACCGAAACAGCAAATCCAGAAACAAGCGCCAACCACGAGGGTCGGACAAGCTTGCGAACACCCAGGACAAATGAGTACGTGACCAAACCACCAAGCGTGGCGATTGCAAAGATCTGCAGGAACGGAACCCGTGGAGAAGTAACCGCCACTACCACATTGTTCAGATCGAAGACCGCACCTGCTCGCAGCCCAGCTACCTGGACACTAAGGATGCCGACGACAAAAACAAACAGCACGCCAAGAGCTAATCCACAAATTCCCCACGCCAGAGCCTTCACCTTTTGCTACCTATACCCATCATTACGAACGACCTCGGCCATGTAATTAGGAAAATACCCAACAGTCCAGCTCAGCTGAACCACCTACGCCGCCAGCGTACCAATAACACTTGCTATGGGCATTGGTGGTGTGCCCATGATAGAGGCTGACAAAGTGCGGAGAATCGCCGACAGCGTAGGCAATCTCGGTATACCCAGGGTAGTCGTGATAGGTTACGACCGTGCTAGTTCCAACTCCTAGACTTGAAGCAACCCTACCGCCTGTAACACTCGATCGAAGCCCAGAAGTTCGAGGGTGAAGCTCGGGAGTAGAAATGTCGTCGGCGTACTGATAGCTCGCCGCACGTGCGACAGGGGCAGCGATACCCAAGAGCGCAGCAGATAGGAAAATGATCACTCCTAGACGCGAATGGATTCGCGCCTTGAGAGCGTATCGAGCATGAGGATCACTTCTCATCTCCCCTTGGATGAGATAGGGGTAAACCGGAAGGAGATTCCATTGTCTCGCTCGACTTCGGACCCCTTCCAGTTGGATCCGACCTGAGGTCGGACAGTCAGCAAGTGAGCATCAGGCCTTCCTTGCCAAGCTTGTTTCATGTGGCGCGCAGCACCAAGATCGATCGGATCGATGTCCGCAGGCAGTAAATAAGCTTCGATAGAGCCCTCAGAACCGTTCACGCTTTCGCCAGCACCGAGCCCGAGTCCCGTCCGGTAAAAATCTGTCAGGGAAGCACATGCAGAAGCCGATACACCATTTCCTCCAGAAATCTTGACGATCAAACACACCTGCGTGTTTCCAGAGCGCCCCACCCAGTAATCCGCGATATCATCTTCGCCAAGAAATCGCACCGACTCTCGTGAGACGTTGCCGAGATGACCCAGGTCGACATCCTCCGGCACACGATCCTGCACAGATTGTGGAAGCGCCAGAATAGGCAACATTCTCTCGACTTCCACGCGGGGCGCATCCTGGGCAAGCGCCGGAAGCGCAGTCGAAATCACGATCAATGCCGCGACGCCAGCCGTTACGCCGAGAGCCGGAACTCGCACTCGAAACTCCCATCATTTCGTGACTGCCCGTAGGGTTTACGATCAATTTCTTGAGGCACAGGTCAGATCCAGTTCCCCGGGAATCGTTCCGCCTGCGATCGGCCAATCCCAATGAAACTTCTGTGAAGCATCCACCACCTGGGCATGCGACAAGTAGACCGTCCCTCCCGAAGAAGCATAACCAACGGTCTGATAGCCAGGGTAGGAATAGTACGTCTCGATGACGTTGTACGCAGATCCGGCGTCACCACCTAGCATAGAGCTGGCCATACCGCCGGAAATTGAAGGTCGCACACTCGAGTAGCGGTGCTGAAGCTCTGCGGTGGGCGTATCATTGGCGTAATAGAAATAGGTAGCGGCCTGCGCCAGCGAGGCGGTAGTTAGGATCACAAATGCCGCAAATAGAGCGACGATCAAGACGTGCCCTAACCTATCGGCACGGGATACAAACGACGAGCCTTCCGAATCTTGCACTCCTATAGCAGTTCGATGGGGCAGATTCCCGATACTCCGCATGCATCGCAAGCATTCATCTCCTCGAATCGGAACTGACGCATAAGTTATGGTTGTCCGCTCCGACGAGCGTACAATGGCATCACAGCTCGCGCCAGCCCTCGATCTGCACGATGCAGCATAAGCAGCACCAGTACGCCGTCAAGTAACTGCCGGTCAGAGCAGCCATTAGGCTGCCTGGTCGATGGTCTGAAATTCGGCCGAGACAGCTAGAGTGTTCGTCAGAGAACCAGTCTTGTCGGTAGGTAGGGTACCCGCGCTGGTCAACACACAACCAGAACATGAGTAATATTCATGGTCAGCGGGTCCGTGTTAGTGGGCTTGGCAGGCGGCAGTTGCCTGAGCCTCGATCCACCGATGAAGGCCGGGTTGGCGAAGCCCCGAGGGTAGAAGGTGCCCTCTGAGCTGGAATGATAGGATTTGCGAAGCTTCTATGTTCGGCTCGAAAGGGCACCTCGCAGGTGAGAACACGCCAGGACGCGCCGGTGGTGCGCGCGACGTTCGACGATCCGAATCTGGTGTCGTGTGCCGGTCTCGTTCCGGTGATGCGCCTGGCCGAGCAGGCCGGTCTGCATGACGCGGTCACCGACCGGGTGCGGCTGCCGACGGACAAGGGCGCGAACCCCGCCGGGAAGGTCGCCACGATCATGGCCGGGATGCTCGCGGGCGCGGACAGCATCGACGACCTCGACATCGCCCGGCACGGTGGCATGCGGTCGCTGTTCGGCAGCGTGTACGCGCCGTCGACGCTCGGATCGTTCCTGCGTACGTTCACCCACGGGCACGTGCGGCAGCTACAGGCCGCCGCCCGCGACACCCTGATCGGTCTGGCCGGCCGGGCACCGATCCTGACCGGCGCCGACACCCTGTCTGGTTCACCGTCCACGGCCTGACCATCCTGCGACTCACCGGTGGCCTGACGAAACTCGGCCTAGACGCAATGCTGCGTAGCTTAAGTTGATCTTGGGGTGTGGCCTGCGGTTGTGTGGCTGCTGTCGG